>JBPCOQ010000062.1:0-28750 GCA_051000095.1 Bryobacteraceae bacterium
CCGACCACTGCTGATCGAATTTGTGCCGAAGCATCTTCACGATGATGGACGGAATACCGATGTTCATCATTCCGGAATGGTCTCCGGCACGAACTTCCATGCTTACGGCGACAACGGCTTCATTGGGTGCCAGAATCTGCAAAAGCTGTGGATCGGTCTCGTGCGACTCGATACTAAACTCCATGTTTGTCACAGTGTGCCGGGCGGTTTTCAAGTCCTGCATAATGATGCGGTACAGGCTATCGAGGATCGTCTGTTCGATCTCGGTAATTTCGCGGCTGATTTTAAGGGTTGATTTTCCGCTGCCTCCCAGCAGCATCTCTATGATCGGAAAAACCAGCCCAGGGTTGATCTCCAGTACGGCATTGCCTTCAAACGGCTTCATCCCGAGCGATACCAGGCAGCTTGGAGACGGCAGGCATTGTGAGAATTCCATGAACGAGAGTTGTTCAACAGAGACAAGGTTTACAATCACATAGGCGCGTAGATACGCGGAAAGACTGGAACCTAGGCTCCGGGCAAAGGTCTCGTGCAGCAGGTGAATTGCGCGCAATTGATCTTTCGCGATGCGATCCGGCCGCCGGAAATCGTAGGAAGAGGCTCGTTTGGTGATTTCAGCGCTGTCAATATCGTCTTGGGTCAAGACCCGGTCCGAGGCCATGCTGATCTATCGTGCGATATTCGCCTTTTCTTTACAGGTTTGAAGCTCGGTGCCGAAACGGCGTACAATCGCCTGAGGTAACACAAACCGCATATGACAACTACCAAAATCCACAAGGCACGTGATCTCTCCGAGGACGAGCGAAGGACGATAGAACATCTTCTCGGGCCCGCTCTCGAAGAAGTGGAAACTGTCCGAGTAAGTGCTCTTGCCGAAGGAATTCCTGAGCGTCCACTTAGAAAACAAGGACCCCTTCCGGTGTGGCACGGCGAGGTAATCGGAGACCTGCGTCGCCAGGACTTGTACGACGATGCCGGATGACTCTGCGCTAATTGACGCGAATGTGCTGGTTGCCGGGAGTTGCCGTGCTGCCGGTTCCGACTGAGGTGGTCTTCCATTGGCTCGAGCTTTTGGAGCGACGGCAGGTGAGAGGCGGCATGATCTTTGATCTGCAGTTAGTAGCCACTATGCTCGCAAAGGGCGTCCGGCGGATTTATACCTACAACCGTACAAACTTCGAGGTTTTCAGCGAGTTGACGGTTCTGTCGCCATAGTCTCCCCCAGCGCTCACATTCTTTCCCGCCCTGGCGATAAGCATCTTGTGAGCCGGTTCCTGGATAACGCTGTCAGCCTTCTCGATTCAGCCGAAAGCGCATTCCGGGCCGGTTTTGCTCCTTCGGACATGGCTATCCTGATCTCGCCGGAAGGCGGGATCAGGATGGTCGCCGACTCGGATTGGCCGCTGGAATCGCTGCAATCCTATCATGGAGCGCGCACAGCCTACCGGGTCAGCCAGCAAAACAAAAGGGTGCGTGTCGAAGGGACAGAGGGAACACGCAGTTGCAGGTTCGAAAGCGCCGCGCCCAACTTGGCCAGCCAGTTACTAATAAACCCAGTTCCCCCCATGTATTCGATCGCGCCGGTCTGCGCTCAGCTTACGCGAACGCGCCCAGCGTCCTAAAGTCGCTTTTCAAGCTGGCGTTGGTGCTGGCGTAGCCGATCCACTTCCGCTGTGGGATGCTTTACTTGTCCCCGGAAGTAACAACAAATGTTCCAAGACTTGAAGTTCACGCTCCGCTCCTTTCGGAAGACGCCAGCATTCATTGCCACCGCCGTGCTCGTCCTCGCTCTGGGCGTTGGCGCAAACACGGCCATTTTCAGCGTCGTGGATGCGGTCCTGCTCCGCTCCCTGCCCTATCGCGATCCCAGCCATTTGGTTCTAGTGTGGGAGGCCAATCCTGCAGCCGGAGGATTTCTCGCGCAGCGGCTGCCGGCTTGCCTGAGGAATTACCTGGCGTGGAAATCCCAGAGCCATTCCTTCTCCAGCATGGGCATCTTTCAAGACGATGCCGTTAACCTATTGGGACGCGATAAACCGGAGCGGATCGACATGGGCCGGGCCTCTACGGACTTTTTCACTGTGCTCGGCGTTACCCCGAAGCTTGGGCGGACATTTTCTACAGCGGAAGGCGAGCCGGGCAATGAGCGTGTCGTCGTCCTGAGCGACCAACTCTTTCAGAAGCATTTCGGCGCCGATCCGCGCATCGTCGGTACGAGCGTGGCCCTGAGCGGAAAAGATTACACCATTATCGGCGTCTTGCCGCCGGAGTTTCATCTGCCCGCTTTTTGGGAAGGAATGGACCAGAAAAAGCCCGAGCTGTGGGTCCCGCTCAACACCTCCCCGAACCAGCCCGAAAGCGATCTCACCTCCCGGAACAAATATGTGTTCGCCCGATTGCAGCCCGGCGCGGGTCTGGAGCAGGCGCGCGCCGAGATGCAGATTCAAGCGCATCGGCTGGAAGCGCTTTATCCGGACTTCAACAAGCGCTTCACTGCTACCGTGTTTCCACTTGAGATCGAAGACGTCGGGCCCAACCTGCGGCGGAACGTTCTGGTCCTACAGTTCGCCGTTGCATTTGTCCTGCTGATTGCATGCGCAAACGTGGCAAATCTGCTCTTGACGCGCGCCTCAGGCCGCGAAAGGGAACTTGCGATTCGGCTTGCTTTGGGAGCCGGACGGCGCCGGATTATCCGGCAGATGCTGACTGAAAATTTCCTTCTCAGCCTGATTGGCGGCGGAGCCGGGCTGGTGCTTGGGTATTGGGGCATTCGATTGATCGAGGCGCTTGCGCCGGACATTCACAACCTGCATGAGTTGCAGCTCGATGTACGGGTGCTTGGCTTCACGGTGCTCATCGTTTTGTTAACAGCCGTGCTGTTCGGACTCGCGCCGTCACTCCATGCAGCGCGCCAGAATGTGAACGAGTCGTTGAGCCATGGTGGCCGAGCCGGTATCGGGGGCCACCCCACGCTGCGGGGTTTACTGGTTGTTTCGGAGGTCGCCCTGGCGCTCGTGTTGCTGATCGGCGCGGGCCTGATGATTCGAAGTCTGCGGGACGAACTCGAGATCGTTCCCATCCCGACCAATCGTCCACAGATCCGCGTGGACCACCCGGACGCCGTGTTCTCTCATCGCGCAGCCAAGGATGCCGCGCTGATCGAGCATGTCAGTGAAATCCACCAAACCGGACGTCCGATCCTGGTAGGCACTGGCAGCGTGGCCGAATCCGAGCGGCTCGGGGCAGCTCTCGTGATCGCGGGCGTTCCGAATCACATCCTTAACGCGCGGAATGATGAGCGGGAAGCGGCGATCATCGCGCAGGCCGGAGCGCTTGGGGCGGTCACGATCTCGACCAACATGGCTGGGCGGGGCACCGACATTCTTCTGGGCGGCAACCCTCCGCGAAACAGAGAGAAGATCGTCGCGTTGGGTGGCCTGTACGTGATCGGCACGAACAAGCACGAGAGCCGCCGGATCGATAATCAACTTCGGGGCCGCGCAGGCCGTCAAGGTGACCCGGGTTCCTCGCGCTTCGTGATCAGTCTCGAAGATGACCTGGTCCAACGTTTCGGTGTGATGGAATTGCTGCCAGCGCGCTATCGTCCTTTCCGCAGCGGCGATCCGCTTGACGATCGGGTCTTCCAAACGGAGATCGACCGCGTGCAGCGCATCGTTGAAAGCCAGAACCTGGAGATCCGGCGCACATTGTGGAAGTACGAAGGCATCCTCGAGCAGCAGCGTCAGATCATTCACCACCGGCGCAGGCAAGTGCTGTTAGAAGAGAGCGACGCGGTTCGGCGCCGCGCGGAATTGTTCCGGATCGACCAGCTATGGTCGGACTATCTGGTCCGCATCGCCGAATTGCGCGAAGGGATTCACTGGGTCTCGTTAGCCGGGCATGATCCGGTGAACGAGTTTCGGAAGTCCGCGATCGAGATCTTTGATTTCGTGCTGTCGGAACTGGACGAGGAGGTCACCGAGGCAGACGTCGAGGCGGCATCGCTCGATACGTCCTCCACCTGGACTTATCTGATTAACGATCAGCCGATGGGGGACTTGTCTCAGCGGCTCGCCCGCGGTATCCGCAACCGAATTCTACAAGCCGCCGGTAGAGGATAGGCCGGTCCCGAATTTGTGTATACTAATCCTTTCATGCGGCACGCTCACGCCTACTCCTTTCGATTTTGGTTCTGGTCTAAAACCTGAACCTCGACGAGTGGATTTGGCGCAGCGCAAACGGATTCCAAAAGGCCCACTCGAAAGAGTGGGCTTTTTGCTTTTTAGGAGATTAACGATGATCATCTCGATGAAACTTCATTCGACCAGACAGGAGATCGACCAGGTGCGCGAGCGCATAGAGCATTTCGGCTACAAGATCCACGCGATCGAAGGAGAAGAGCGCGTAGTGATCGGCGTGGTGGGAATGGGCGACGTCACGGCCTGCCTTGAATCGGTCGAGGCCATGCCGCAGGTGGAAAAGGCGGTTCGCATCTCCGCGCCTTACAAATTCGTCAGCAAGGAGTTCCGGCCCGGGCGATCGCGCATCCGCGTGAACGGGTGCGAGATCGGCGGAGATGAGTTCATCGTCATGGCCGGGCCGTGCTCGGTGGAATCCGAAAAGCAGATCATGCAATCGGCCGAGGCTGTCGCGAAAGCAGGCGCAAAGTTGCTGCGCGGCGGAGCTTTCAAGCCACGCACATCGCCCTACGATTTCCAAGGCCTCGAAGAGGAAGGCCTGAAGCTGCTCGCAAAAGCAAAGCAGGCCACAGGGTTGGGCATCATTACCGAGGTGATGAGCGACCGTGACGTCGATCTGGTGGCCGAGTACGCGGACGTTCTGCAAATTGGCGCGCGCAACATGCAGAATTTCTCGCTGCTGAAATGCTTAGGCAGGTGCGGCCGGCCGGTCCTGTTGAAGCGCGGCATGAGCTCCACGGTCAAAGAGTTGCTGATGTCGGCCGAGTACGTGGTAGCCCACGGCAATTCCAACGTGATCCTGTGCGAGCGCGGCATTCGTACCTTCGAAACGGTCACGCGCAACACTTGCGACATCGCGGCTGTGGCAGCGCTCAGCGAGCTCACGCATCTGCCCGTGGTGCTCGATCCCAGCCATGCCACCGGCAAGCGCAGTTTAGTGCCGGCGCTCTCACGTGCCGCTGTCGCGATCGGCGCGGACGGTTTACTGGTGGAGGTGCATCCATCTCCTGAGAAAGCTATCAGCGACGGCGCGCAATCGCTCGACCTCGCCCAGTTCGAGCAAATGATGAATGATCTCCGCCCCTACATCGATCTTTGGAAAACAACGCGGATGACAGCAGCCGCAACAGCGGTGTAACGTGGAACATGCTTTAGCTTGTTCCAAAGAATGCAAATCCAACCTCATCTCTGGAAATTATCCGTAGCCCTCGCGACGGCGGCAGCGGCGCTGGCCGCATACTTCTATTGGGCCCGCGGTCCCAAAACTCCGGCTGAACTAGCCTCCTACCTACCCGACAAAAATGCCACTCTCTTATACATTGACGTAGACGCGATGCGGCGCTCCGGCATTCTCAACATGATTGCCGGATCGAAGGCAGCCGAGGAGTTGGAGTACAAATCCTTTGTCGAGCAAACCAGCTTCGATTACCGGCACGACCTCGATGCAGTTGCCGCCACTTTCAACGGCGATCAGGTCTTCTTCGTGCTGCGCGGCCATTTCGATTGGAAAAGGCTTCGCGCGTATGCGCAGAAGCAGGGTGGAACCTGCCGCAACAATTTCTGCTCGCTGGATGGAAGCAAACCGCAGCGGCGCATTTCGTTTTATCCACTGAAATCGAACCTCATGGCCCTGGCTGTGAGTCAGGATGACATGGCCGCCTACCAGGTGGCGCACAACGCGAGCCATGTAAACCCGTTTGCTCCCAGCGAGCCGGTCTGGGTGCTGGTCCCCGCCGCCGTATTGAAGCGCACGGAGTCGATGCCCGCCGGAATGCGCGCCTTCGCGATCGCGCTTGAGAATGCCGAGCGGATCGTGTTCTCAATCGGTCTGGAAGAAGATCACCTCAAGATCGCTATGAATGTCACTTGCTCCAATGCGGAGAGCGCGTCCGCGCTGCTGGTACAGCTCGAGAACACCACGAATACGCTGCGCAAATGGCTGGTCCGCGAGCACCAGCAGGCGAATGCCAACGATCTGAGCGGCGTGTTAACGGCCGGATCATTCCGCCGCGAGGATCGGCGCGTGCTGGGGCAGTGGCCGCTCCAACGCGCTTTTGTGGACGCACTCACGGGCGGGTCGTATTAGCCTGCATTTCTCACCAGAGTTGACGCACAAGAGTCCGAAAGAGTGTTTTTCTGCCCGGCAGCCGGCAAAGACCAGATTGAAAACATCAGGGTCTTCGTCTAGGTGCAACACAGGCAAGAATGCCTGTGCCACTCGGTGCAACATGGCGGGTGCGGTGGATTTTCGAAGGGCTCATCTCGACGCTCGGCTAGTGAGAAATGCATACTGAGCCCGACGGCGTCCTGTGCTGCGGCAACGTGGTGCTGGACATTCTGGTGCGACCGGTTGTCGAGCCAGGTTGGGGCAAGACAACGTGGGTGGAGGCGATCGAGCAGCAGCTTGGCGGAAACGGCGCCAACACTTCCTACACGCTGGCGCTCCTGGGTGTACCCGCGCGCCTATTGAGCGCCGTGGGCGAGGATGCATTCGGCGAACGGGCGCTCGCGCTATTAACATCGGCCGGTGTAGAGACTCGCAGGATCACCCGATCAACTGAGCCGACTCCGTCCACTGTCGTGCTGATACGTCCTGACGGAGCGCGGGCTCTCTTACACCGGCCAGGAGCTAGCCTCCAGGCATTCGCTTCCCCCATCGAATTGGCACCAGGCCTGATCGATGGTTGTTCCCGCTTTCATCTGGCCAATGTTTTCGCGCTTCCCAAGTTGCAGCCCTATGCCGCCGATCTGTTGCGGCGCGCGAGGATGGCCGGCCTGAGCACTTCGCTCGACACCGGATGGGATGCGCAGGGCCGCTGGATGGCCAGTCTGGGCGAGTGCCTGCAATACATTGATCTGCTATTTGTAAACCAGGATGAGGCTAGGCAGCTAAGCGGCGTGGGCGATCCGGAACAAGCCGCCCGCATCCTGCAAGACCAGGGAGCCCGGGACGTGATTGTGAAACTGGGAGCCGACGGGTGCCTGGTTGCCGCTGCTAAAGAACATTTTTGGGCAGGCGCGTTCCGCGTTCCCGTCGTAGACACTACCGGCGCGGGCGACTGCTTCGCGGGCGGGTTTCTCGCGGCGCTACAGCGTGCATTCAACTATCAGGATGCCGCCCGATTCGCCAACGCCGTTGGAGCGCTCAGCGTACAGGCCCTCGGCGGGGTGACTGGATTGCGGACATTCGAACAGACGCTCGAGTGGATGCATCAGTTCCAGAGCAGCGGGTAATACTCGTCAGCTTTTCCGCGAACGAAATATCAGGTCAAACGTAATTACACTAGAAGGGTCACAAAAAGCGATGGAGAACCTGATTCGCGATCTGAAGTACGGCACGAGGTCTCTACTCCGGGACAAGGGTTTTGCAACCACTGTTCTGTTGACTTTAGCGGTGTGCATAGCGGCGAACACGACCACGTTCGCCATCGTCAATTCCGTGGTGTTACATCCGCTTCCGGTTCCAAAGGCAAACGAAATAGTGCTTATGGCCAACCGGTATCCGAAGGCAGGCGCCGGCAATCTGAACACCAGTAGCGTTGGCGATTATTATGACCGGCTCCGTTCGGTTACGGCGTTAGGGCAGCAAGCGTTATTCCGGCCTAGCGATCAAACGCTGGAGATTGGCGGAACACCGCGGCAGGTGCCGGGAATGGCCGTAACACCATCCTTTTTCCCGCTCGTGGGCATTGCCCCTGAGCTCGGCCGGATGTTCGCTGCCGGCGAAGGTGAACAGGGCGGTGAGCAGAAGGTGATCCTTAGTGACACTCTTTGGCGGACACTTTATGGCGCTGACTTGCGCGCGGTTGGCCGTGAACTGCGGATCGGCGGGCGGCCGTATACGATCGTCGGGGTCATGCCGGGAGGTTTTAATTTTGTCGACCCCGGAGTCCGCTTTTGGATACCTTTGGCGTTCACGCCTGAGGAGAAAGCCGGCCATCACAGCAACAACTGGTACCACATTGGGCGGCTCAAACCAGGTGCCACTCCGAGGCAGGCGCAGGCCCAAATCGATGCGCTGAACGCCGCCAACCTGGAACGATTTCCACAGTTGAAGGCAGTTCTCATCAACGCGGGTTTTCATACCAGGGTTGAGCCCCTGCAACACATGATCGTCAAAGATGTGGAGCCTGTGCTGTACCTGTTGTGGGGCGGAGCGGCATTCGTGTTGTTTATCGGAGCGCTGAATCTCGCCAACGTTGCTCTTGCGCGCTTAACCGTTCGACGGAAAGAGATCGCCACGCGGCTGGCTCTGGGCGCGGGCCGGGCCCAACTGTTTCGCCAATTCGTTATTGAAAACGTGGTGGTTGCGCTCGGTGGAGGGATCGTGGGTGTGTTGCTCGGAGCGGCGCTACTGCGGGCGCTCACGATCATCCGCTTCGATCGGTTTCCGCGAGCTTCTGAAGTGCAGATCGATGGCACAGTGATTGCCGCCGCGCTGGGAATGTCGGCGCTCGTGGGAGTTCTGATTGGAGCTCTTCCGCTGATCAACGTGATCAAGCTGAACGTGAGTAGCGTCCTGCACGAAGACAGCCGGACAGGCACAGGTGGCATCCGGACGCGTAGACTGCGCCAGATGCTGGTTGGAGCGCAGATTGGATTCGCTTTTGTGCTTCTCGCCGGCGCGGGACTACTTTTGGCGAGCTTTCGGAATCTCCTCGGAGTCAATCCCGGCTTTACCAGCGACCACGTGCTCACTGCATCGACGAATGCACCGCGGTCCAGGTACCCGAACGACAACACCCTCCGGACCTTGATGAACCGGGCGCTGGATTCGATACGTCGTTTGCCCGGCGTTGTTTCGGCCGGCGCGACGACTGCCATTCCATTTGGCGGCGACTACGGCGACGCCGTCATATTCGCGGAGGGTTACGTCATGCAGCCAGGCGAATCGCTGATCTCTCCGCGCCGCCTGGCAGTCACGCCCGGCTACTTTGAAACCATGAAGATCGCTGTCACACGAGGGCGCTATTTCGCCGATTACGACAATGCGCCCTCCTTGCCGGTTGTCATCATCGATGAAAAGCTCGCCCGCCATTTCTGGCCGAATCGCGATCCGATCGGCCGGCGGATGTACCAGCCCCAGGATCCAAGCGATCTCACCAAGACCGATACGAACACACGCTGGTTCAAGGTTATTGGAGTGGTAGGTTCCGTACGGTTGGAAGATCTTGCTGGAACTGGCAGCCCGGTTGGCGCATATTATTTCCCGTACGCGCAGGATCCATCACACGGCTATACATTCGCGATCAAGACCACAATCGAAAGCAGTGCTGTCGAACGTGCGGTGCGCGCGCAGATTGCTCAAATCGATCCGGAGCTGGCCCTGTTTGATGTTCGGACAATGGTGGAACGAGCCGAACTGTCGCTTTCATCCCGCCGGACTTCCATGATGTTAGCGCTCGGGTTTGGCACGGTTGCAGTATTTCTTTCGGCAATTGGCGTTTACGGTGTTTTGGCATACCTGGTCACGCAACGCAGGCGCGAAATTGGCATTCGGATCGCTCTCGGCAGCACGAGCGCAGGTGTCGTGAAACTCGTATTCCGGGAAGGTCTATGGTTGGCGGCTACCGGATTCGTGTTAGGACTGACCGGCGCTGTCGCCTTGCACAAAGCAGTCGCAAGTCAGATCTATGGTGTTCAGGCTCTCGATCCAGTGGTGATCGGAAGCGTAATTGTCCTGCTAGGGGGTCGTCGCGCTGGCTGCGTGCGTCCTGCCTGCAAAACGCGCTCTGGGAGTCGATCCCGCAACGGTTTTGAGTGAACAGTAACTCCGGAGACGTAGTCGATCAGTTCAAAAAATAAGTACGATACAGCGTATCGCGCTGCTTCGGAATAAATCCCGCGTCACGAATCAAGCGGCGCAGCTCCTCTTCGGTTGCTCGATGGTGCGCCCCTGCTGCTGAAACCACGTTCTCCTCGATCATGATGCTGCCCACGTCGTTGCCGCCAAACCGCAACCCAATCTGGCAGGTCTTGAGCCCCGGTGTCACCCACGAGGACTGAACATTAAGGATATTGTCCAGATAAATCCGTGAAACGGCCAGCGTTTTCAGGTAATCCACCGCGGTCGCCTCTTCTTTGACAAAGCGGCCTAGCGAGGTGTTTTCGCGCTGGAACGCCCATGGGATAAAAGCTGTAAATCCGCCGGTCTCTTCCTGCATCCGCCGGACAATATCGAAATGATTCAGGCGCTGTTCGATTGTTTCGCCGCAGCCGAACATCATCGTGGCGGTGGTTCGCATGCCTAAATCATGCGCCGCGCGGTGCACGTCAATCCAGTCTTGGGAGGAGGATTTCAACCGGCTGATCCGGCGCCGCACATCGTCGTCCAGAATCTCCGCGCCGCCGCCCGGAATCGAATCGAGGCCCGCATCGCGCAATCGCGCCATGGTATCGCGGAGGGTGAGGCAGCTCACTTCGGCAATGTTCACGATCTCCGGTGCCGAGAAGCAGTGGCAGTGTATCTGGAACCGCTGCTTGATGGACCGCAACAGATCCTCATACCACTCGATCTTCAGTTCCGGATGCAAGCCGCCCTGCATCAGAATACCGGTGCCGCCAAGGTCGAGGGTCTCCTGAATTTTATCGAAGATCACCTGGTGCGGATGCACATAACCTTCGGCGTGGCCCATGGGCCGGTAAAATGCGCAAAAGCTGCAATACTCGGTGCAGAAGTTGGTGTAGTTGATATTTCGATCGATGATATAGCTGACCACGCCTTCCGGGTGCAGCTTGCGGCGAACCGCATCGGCGGCCATGCCGGTTCCAATCAAATCGTCACTGCGAAACAGATCAATCGCTTCCTGTCGTGTGATCATACGCTCACTTTGCTCAACTCGCCGGGCTTGGGCAACTCCAGGGCGTACTGGAGAAAACGATCGAGCCCTTGGTATTCCGCCTCGCCCAGCTCAAACACGATATGGCGGGTAAGATACTCGCGCGCCAGATCCTCTGTGATCTGCCGCTTTGCATGCTCGCTACGGACGATGTCTTCGAGATGCTCCATGCCGAATTGAAGAGAGCGCAGGAACGGCTCGGCCGACTTGCCGGGAGCTTCGGGACGCGCCGCCCACACGGCGAAGACCATCGGCAGCCCGGTCATCCCAGTCCACTCGGCTCCAAGGTCCAGGACATGAAAAGGAATATCGGCGGGATCGAGCAACAGCGCGGGGTCGCCTATAATCAGGCATGCATCGGCATGATCCAGCATGCGAACGATATCCGGTTTTTCAGAACGAAGCGACGGCGCAATACCGTACTTTCTGGATAAAATAATGCGGCTGAGCGCGACCGAAGTCCGGGAACTGGCATCCGCGGCCAGCGTTCTGATTTCCGGGAAGGGCACTTTGGAGATCAGCAAAATGCTGCGCACCGGACCGCGGCACGCGATACCGGCTCCACGAATGATCTCAAGCTTCTGCCGCGTCAGCTCAATCGAAGGAACAATCCCGATCTCGGCGGTTCCTTGCGCCAAGCGGTTCGCGCACTCGGAAGGTATCGAAAAAGACAGGTCGAACAAGTTGCGTTGCTCGCCATGGAGCATGCCCCAAACCAGTGGGACGGTGTTTAGATACTCCACTGCGCAGACGCGCGGCTTTGGGTTGAGGGGCAAGCTTCAGTTTAACAGGAGCGCGCCAGCGGTCATGAACCAGGAGCTTTAGATAGCGCCGCCGAATCGAATTCGGGTCCAATGAAGCGTCAACGTACCTTCAGTGCTTAACACCTGTGCGTGAACGCGCTATTTCTTTACAGGCGGAACGCCGGATCCGCCTTTGGGCGGAACTGCGCAATGTGGCGCCCCGTTGGTGTCGCTGGTTTGTGGAACTGGTTGATAACCTTTTCCAAAAGAAGGCCTACCGCCTTTGTTGTTCTGTGTAGGTTGGTAGCCTTCGCGTAAAGGTATCGTTTTCTCGTCAGGCATATCGGTTTCTTGGCCTCAGGTTTCAGTATAGTTGAACAGCTCTACTGCTAGCATCTCTTCTTCGAGGATCAGAATACCAGCGGACTCATCGACTGATGATTCGAAGACACCATCTTCATCAAGCTTCCACACCTGTTCAATATAAATCTGAGGATTAGCTGGCGCGGAAGATGCGAAGGAGTTGTACCCGAACAGGCCCCCAATCCTTCGGCCGTCTTTCATGTGAACAATCATCCAATATCGGATTCGCTGCTGAAAAACAAAATCCCATGCGCCCTCATTTGGATGCAGAAGATGCCTACTTACGAACTTCTTTCCTCGTATTCCCGACCACACAAACGGCCAGACCGCCGGCATGATCAGAAAGACGAAATAGCCGATGACTATCCGCCAGTGCAGATACAGGGTTCCGTAAGCCATCATTGCTACAAGCGGCCACAGCAGCGCGAAGTTGATGACACTATAGGCTACAGCACCAAATAATGATTTGGAGAAGTCCCTCCGCTCGCCAGGAATGCGTAAGTCGTAAATCTTGAGCGTCCGTTGCGCGGCGTCTTATCAATTCAACTTACTTCGAATTCAGCCCATACTACCGTGTGATCCGACGCGCCTCCCGCTTTGCGAGGGGCGAGATCGACATCCGCTGCCCGGCAAACTGCGGCAAGAGGCGTGGTAGCCAGGATGTGGTCGATGCGCCAGCCCCAGTTGTGCTCAAACGCGTTCCGGAAGTAATCCCAATACGTGTACTGGACGCGATCCGGATAAAGCTTGCGGAACACATCGATGAATCCCCAGGCGGCCGTCTCTTTGTAGGCGTTGCGGGCGTCGATGTGGAAATCTACATCATTCACGCGGCGATCGGGATGATAGACGTCAATCGGTTCGGGAGCAACGTTCAAATCTCCGAGCCAGATCGCGGGCTTTTGCGGATCGAGATGCTCTTCAAAATATTCGTGGACTCGCCTGAACCACTCCAGCTTAAACGCGTACTTTACCGACCGGATCGAGTAGCCTTGCGGAACATATGTGTTGATGATTGGAATCCCGTTGACCACAGTCTGAACGATCCGCACATCTTCGTTGTCCACGCCTCGATGCAGTCCGTGAATCACCTGTTCTGGCGCGCTCCGCGTCAGAGTTGCGACTCCGTTGTATCCTTTCATTCCCCGGAATGAAGCGTAGTACCCCGCGGCTCTAAATGCTTCGACAGGAAAATCCAGGTCCTGGACTTTCGTTTCCTGCAGACACATGACGTCTGGTTGATTTTGCGTTAGCCAATCCTGCACCAGCGGGAGACGTCTGCGAATCGAGTTTACGTTGTAAGTAGCGATCTTCATTCTTCAGGAGTGTATTTTCTCGTTTCTCTCCAGCATTTGAATGAACTGCTGAATTCGCCTGGCGCGCGTTTCAGCCCTCTTCGCAGTTTGAATCCTGAATAGAAAAGCGTATCGGTTCATACCATTCAGGGCGGCAAAGTTTGTTTTCGCGCGAGGGCTTTGATGCAGTGCAGCCTGAAAGTCACTGGACACGGCGGCACCGCTCGGCGAGTCGTAGGCGGCCTCCCAACGCCCATCCTGTTTCGCGCGCTCAACCTCCCGCAGTCCGGCGGGCTTCATGCGACGGTCCTCGATGAGAGCGATCGCTTTTTCTCGATTGATCTTCGACCAGATGCTCTTCTTGCCGCGCTTCGTGAATTTTTGGAGCCAGGCCTTCTCACCCGCGCTCTTCTTTTGCCCATCGATCCACCCGTAGCACAAAGCTACCTCGAGGGCTTCGGCGTATGACATAGATTGCACTCCGGACGACTTCTTTGCGAGGTGTAACCACACTCCGGGTGAGCCGCCGTGGTTGGCTTGGAGCCAGGCCGCCCAGGCGGCTTCGTTCTGGAACATAAGGGTTGGCAAACTGCCAACCGGCTCGCGTGCTGCCGCCATGCGCTTCCAGGGTACCGCCAACGCCTGCTAGAATCTGGCGTGCCGGACGGCGGTAGTTAAACCCGACACAGGCTGGAAAGCCTGTGCCACTCAGGTCGAGATCCATTTAAAATTTGCGGCGGACAATCGTGCGGGAAACATCGTAGTTTATCACTTACTGGGAAATCGCGCGCTTAGAAAGGGGCGGGGAGCGATTTGGCTGGGGCCAATGTGCAATCCGCTGTGGCCAGCCGCCGCAAACTCTGGAGCCATGCTATCACTGGTGGGTATTTGTGCGGAAGCGGATTACGGCTATAACGGATGTCGGACTGCATCTCTTGAGAAGCATGCGGCAAGGTCGCTGGCAGAAATTCTGCATTATCCTCGGGTTCTGGCTGCTCTTGGGTACATTTTCCGGTCTGCTCACTTACTATCGGTCGTGGAGCTACCCGAAACACTATAGCCTTGAGAAATCGCTCTATCTGAAGGTGTCATTCGCCCTGATCAACGCGGCTTGCGGGCCGCTGATTGTTTCTCGCCCACCGGTTCCGTCTCGAAAAACGAATATGGGCGCGCAACATGGCCATCCATCTCGCAGCGGCGTTCCTAATTTCCGTTGTGGAGAAACTCCTGTGGGACGTTCTGGTCCTTCCTCCCGAATCGTATCTTCACAAAAATTTTACATATGGCAAATTATTAAAGTCCGCCACTGGAACTCTAGATACCGGCATCATCGTGTATTTCCTGATTTTCCTGCTAGACTACGCTATCGATTATTACCAGAGATACCAGACCGAATTGATTGAGGCAGCTCAATTGCAGACGCAATTGGTGCAGGCGCAGCTTCAGGCCTTTAAAATGCAGTTACACCCGCACTTCTTGTTTAATACATTGCATAGCATCTCCGCCTTGGTGCAAGAAGATCCGGAAGGGGCCGAGCGGATGATTGCCAGATTGAGTGACCTGCTGCGCCTGTCACTTGAAAGCACGGGATTGCAGGAGGTACCTCTGCGAAAGGAGTTGGAGTTCCTGCACTTGTATCTGGAGATTGAGAGAACACGCTTTGAGGACCGGCTACAGGTCCGATTCGAGATCGAAGACGAAGTGATGGACGCTCGCGTGCCCAGCCTCATACTGCAGCCCATTGTCGAGAATGCAATCCGGCACGGCTTGCTGGACCGCACCAGCGATGGACAGATCTCGATTCATGCCGCGCGCCAGGGAAGCAATCTGAGCTTGATGGTGAAGGACAACGGATGCGGACTTCCACCGGACGTCATCTACCGCCGGAGCGGGCTCGGCCCGGCGACTACGCGTGGCCGGCTGGAGCGGCTCTACTGCAACAATCAATGCCTCATTCTGCGCAACGTGAAATCGGGCGGCGTGGAGGTAGAATCTTGATTCCGTTTTTCGTGGAACCTGCGCTGGCCGGTGGTCGAGGAGTCTATGGACCGAATTAACGCGTTGATCGTGGACGATGAGCGGCTCTCCCGTCAGAGAATCCGCCGCCTGCTCAGCGTGGAGCAGGATGTAGACGTGATGGGCGAATGGGCAAACGGCGAAGAGGCCGTCGCATTCTTGAAGGAGAAGACGCCCGACGTGCTGTTCATCGATATTCAAATGCCGGGGCAGGACGGATTCTCAGTACTTGCCACCATCGCCGCCGGGCCGGTGCCAATCACTATATTCGTCACTGCATTTGACGAGCATGCGCTCAAAGCGTTTGAAGTACAGGCATTCGATTACCTGCTCAAGCCTTTCGACCGCCGCCGTTTTCAGACCACCATGCAGCGGGCGCGGGAGCAGCTGCGCCGGCTGCGTAGCGACAACACACAGGATCGCCTGGTAGCCTTGCTCGAGGGCCTGGGCCATCGCAAGAATGGCTCGGACCGCCTCGCCATCAAGACGGCGGGCCATGTGGTGTTCGTCAAGACAGAGGACGTGAGTTGGATTGAAGCGGCGGACAATTACGTCTGCCTGCACTGCGGACCGGAAACGCATATCCTGCGCGAGACCATGAATGCGCTCGAAGCACGGCTGGATTCGTCCAAGTTTCTCCGGGTGCACCGGTCTACCATCGTCAACGTGGATCGTATCAAAGAACTGCAGCCCTGGTTCCGCGGCGATTACTTGCTGGTTCTACAGGACGGCACGCAACTCACGCTCAGCCGCACCTATCGCGAAAAGCTGCAGAACACGCTGCTCAAAACGATCTGATAAAAATGTCCGATTCCGCACTGTCGAGTCCCGAAAGTGGGACATGCTTCAGCGGGAGCGATGGGGCGTCACAAGTATCAGAAACTTAGTGGAGTGGGCATTTCGCCCGCCCTTCGGCATTGCTAGTCTCCTGTCGCAGCTAATTCTTTACAACGATTAACCTTGTCGAGAATGACATCTGCGGTGGCCTTCCAGACGAACGGGATGGAATCGCCATTCCAGTTCGCGAGGCATTTGTAGATAGCTTGTTCCAACTCGTGGACAGAGAGGAAGGTTCCGCGACGGATCATGCGGCCGGAGATCAGAGCGAAGAATCTTTCGACCTGATTGAGCCAAGAACTGCTTGTTGGTGTGAAGTGAAAATGAAACCGCTGCCGTTTCTTGGGCTTGAGCCAACGCTGCACCTCCTTGCTTTTGTGGGTGCAGTAGTTGTCCATGATGAGGTGGATTTCCTGATCAGTGGGCAGTTCCTTTTCCAGTTGGTTCAAGAACTTGACAAACTCACGGCTTCGGTGACGAGCCTGACAGGCGGCGATAGAGGCCCACCACATCTCGCACCTTTTCTTCGAAGCGCGGATCATTCGAGATCTTGAATCGTTCCACCCGATGAGGTTGGACATCGCGGCGTTGCCAAACCCGATGAATGATAGCCCGCGAGACTCTTAGATGCTTAGCGAGCATACGCACACTCCAATGGCTGCTGCCATCCAAAGGACGAGTTTTCACTGTGGTATCCAGTATCCGCTGCTCCAACTCCCGTGTCAGCACTTTGGCCTGCCGTTTGCGTTTGCGGATGCCGGTAACGGACTTCATGCCGTCCTTGGCGAACGTGGAACGCGTAGCCAACACGGTGGGCCGTGACAGGTCCAACTGCTTGGCAATCGTCACGTTGGCCAAACCCTGGCGCGCCAAGAGGATCACACGGCAGCGAGCGGCAACTCGTTGCGCAGTCCCGCCATCTCGCACCAAGGTCTCAAGCTGCAATTTCTGGCTTTCGTTAAGGGCAAGAGCAGCGGCTGGGGCGAACATGAACCATTCTCCATCGATCTGGATCGTATGCCATATTTATATATGACAGAACACTAGCCCCTGGGGCAATCGCGGAGGCTCCGGAAGGAGCTGTCTTCTTCAAGTTCACGGGCCCCAGCAAGACAGTTGCGGCCAATCAGAAGCAATTCGAGACTTTGCCCCAATCGCTCAACAACACGCCCCGGTAGCTCTATTGCCGCGTCACTACGATTGACCGCCGGCCGGCCACGCCGCCCACATTGGCCGCTCGTACGAGTAAGGATCTCATAAATGAATATCGTGGCGCGAACATGGCCCTATTTCAGGCTCGCCCTCCCAGGCTAAGATGGCAATCGGGGGTTGCTTTAACATGGCCGAAAGTGACGGCAGTAACAAATTGCTCTGGTTCATAGCGGGTGCGGCGCTTGGAGTATCGGCAGCCATGCTGCTTGCGCCACTTACGGGCGAGGAAACGCGCAGGAAGATCGCGGAAAAGACCGAACAGGGAAAGACGGCGCTGGCCGAATCCGGGAAGGACGTCTTTGAGCGCGGGCGCGAGATGTTCGAGCGCGGCCAGAAGCTGGTGGACGAGGCTGCCGAAATGTTCGAGCGCGGACGCCGGCTGGTGGAGGGTACGTCCGCTGTTTTTCAGAAACAATCAGGCGAGTCACACTGAAGGACCCGCGCGCAATTAGGGAAAGCGGCGCAGGCATTTCTGCCTGCCCAGGTTGGGCGGACGCGAAGAGCGTCCGCCCCCTGGGTAGCTTTTAGCGGGTGGGTACTGGCGTGAGCTCGCGGCTGCTGATCACGCGGTCCACCAAGCCATACTCGACAGCCTGGTCCGGCTCCAGGATGTAATCGCGATCGACGTCGCGTGTGATCCGCTCCACTGGCTGGCCGCTCGCCTCAGCCAAGATCTCATTCAACGTTTGCCGCATCCGCAAAATTTCGCGCGCGTAAATGTCGATGTCAGTCGCCTGTCCGCCCAGGCCGCTCATAGAGGGTTGATGGATTAGAATGCGCGAATGGGGCAAGCTGAATCGTTTGCCCTTGGTACCGCAGGCTAGAAGAACGGCTCCCATGGACGCCGCCTGTCCGACACAGTAGGTCACGATGTCGGGCTCCACCAGACGCATCGTATCGAGAATTGCCAAACCCGCCGTGATCGATCCACCCGGAGAATTGATGTACAGTGAAATGTCCTTCTCAGGATCCTCGGCCGCCAGGAACAGCATCTGCGCGATCACCAGGTTCGCAACGTTGTCGTCAATCGGCGTACCCAGAAAGATAATATTCTCTTTCAGCAGCCGCGAGTAAATGTCAAAAGCGCGTTCACCGCGGGACGTCTGCTCCACAACCATGGGCACTAGAACTGAATTGTTCATGAACCTCCCTTCAAACTACCCTTGTAGGTACCATCATACGACGCCAGACCCGCTGGACGGCCTCCCGCAAACAAAAACGGGACGGTCATTGCTGAGCGCCCCGCGTCGTGCCGTTTAGATTTGATCCTGGAATTGTTACGTCTTGGTCCCCTTCGCATCGGGGAACTTAATCATATCACGTGGCTCCGGGGATCGAATTGTCAACGCCGGGCTGGAGATCAGCAGCACGCAGGTGAGCCAGGGCCACATGGCGGCCGGACAGTCAAGTTAATTGCGCTTCCGCACCCGCTCATCGCTTATCACGTCACGGGACAGCATCGGTACATTGACGAGTACCGGAAAATGGTACGCGTTTTTACGGCAATCCCGAACCGCCATCGCACGCCCTCCCGTTCTCAGCGTCGTGATCTTGGATCTGTGTTTATCCGCGGCCCTTATTCTTTTTCTTTTCAGGTGGCGGGTAGAATGGAAAGGTTGAAACCCATATCCAGAACTCTGCTTGCATTCTTGCTCTGTCTGGCATCCGGCTACGCCCAGCCCATAGTTATCCGAATGGGCACGCTGGCCCCCAAGAACACACGTTGGCTCGAAATTCTCTTGGAGATGGGCGAGAAGTGGAAGAAGGCCTCAGGCGGCAAGGTCCAGCTCAAGGTGTATCCGGGCGGCGAGCAGGGCGATGAGCCGGCCATGGTTCAAAAGATGCGCATCAAGTCGCTGCAATCGGTCGCGCTCTCGGGCGCCGGGCTGAGCGGCATCGAGCCAGGCGTCTCGGCGTTGCAGATTCCGCTGATGCTCGAATCGTACCCGGAGTTGGATTACGTGCGCGACCACATCTCGGCTCGTCTGGAGAAAGGCCTTCTCAGCCGCGGATACGTTGTTCTGAATTGGGCGGATGCAGGCTGGGTGTACTTCTTCAGCAAGAATCCGGCCACGCGGCCGGACGAATTCCGCAAAATGAAACTGTGCGTTTTGATGGGCGACAGCACTACCTTTGAGCTTTACAAGGCCAACGGCTTCCATCCACAGGCGCTCGCCGCCACCGATATACTGACCGGTCTTCAAACCGGCCTGATCGAGGCTTTCCAATCTCCCGCGATGATTGCTCTCGCGAACCAGTGGTTCGGCGGAGCGAAGAATATGCTGGATCTCAAGCTGGCCATTTTGTCGGGCGCGACGCTGCTATCGAAAGACACCTGGGATAAGATTCCCGCTGGCGTGCGGCCTGAGATCCTGAAAATCTCTCAGCAGGCCGGCGCCGATATTCGCCAAGAGATACGCAAGCTGGAGTCCGGCTCCATAGGAATGATGCAGCAGTTCGGATTGAACGTGGTGCACCCGGACGCGGCTGCCTACGGGGAATGGAAGCAACTGATTGAAACCAAGCTGTATCCGTCCATGCGCGCGCAAGGCATGCCCGCCGACCTATTCGACGAAGTCAAACGGCTGAGAGACGAATACCGCAAGGCGCACCCGCACGCGGCAACTACGGCGAGCGCGCGGTGATCCCCGCCCCGGCACTGGAAGCTCCTGCCCGGCAAACGCCGCTGCACAGAATCGAAAACGCTCTGTCGGTCGGTGCATTGTCGCTGATGGTGTTATTGCCGGTGATCGAGATGGCCGCTCGTCTGATGCGTTGGAACGGCATTACCGGATCGGCGCTGTTCGTCCAGCACCTCACGTTGTGGGTCGGCTTCCTCGGAGGCATGCTGGCCGCCCGTTCGGGACGCCTGCTGTCGCTCTCGTCGGGAACGTTTCTGCCGGAAAAATGGCGGCACTGGGTGACCGTATTCACCGGATTGATGCTGGCCGCGGTGTGCGCGTGTCTGGCGGACGCCAGTTGGATCTTTCTACAAAGCGAGAGGCAGGGCGGCAGTTGGCTGATTCCCGGTTTGCCCAAATGGATTTTTCTCACGATCATGCCCGTGGGGTTCGCGATCATCGGGCTGCGGGCCATTTATCTCGCTGGGAACAGATGGCGGGAGCGAAGCGTCGCCGCGCTAGGGCTCCTTCTGCCGCTCGCGCTCGGCTATGGTTTGCCATCGGGCAATGCCGCTGTCTTCGACGTGGGAATGCTGGTGATGCTGATGGCCGCTCTGCTGGGATTGCCTATCTTCGCGGTGTTTGGCGGAGTTTCACTGCTCTTGTTTTGGAACAGCAGCACTCCCGTCGCCTCGGTTCCGGTAGAGATGTACCGGCTGGTCGCCTCGCCGCTGCTGCCGTCCATCCCGTTGTTCACGCTGGCGGGCTACTTCATGATCGAAGGCGGCGCGACTAAGCGGCTGCTGCGCGTCTTTCAAGCGCTGTTCAGTTGGGCGCCCGGTGGATTGGCCATTGTCACGGTGGTGATCTGCACCGTGTTCACATGGGCGGGGTCCGGTCTCACGATTTTATCGCTGGGCGGATTGCTCGTGCCGGTTTTGATCCGGACCCGCTATCCCGAAAACTTCTCGATCGGTCTGGTAACTGCTTCGGGCTCCCTTGGGCTGCTGTTTCCCACCAGCGTCCCGACCATCCTGTATTGCGTATACTCGCAAACTCCGATTGACAAGCTTTTCATCGGCGGCATACTACCCGCCCTGCTGATGGTGTCGCTCGTGATGGCCGTCGGAATCTGGCAGGGTATCAAGTGCGATGCGGTTCGCGACACTTTTCACATGCACGAAGCTTTAGCCGCCGTCTGGGATGCGAAGTGGGAGCTAATGCTGCCGGTGATCATGGTGGTTGGGATTTTTGGGGGCTTCGGCACTTTGACCGAGGCCGCGGCGCTCACGGCTTTCTCGGCGTTCATCGTCGAATCGGTCATCTATCGCGACCTGTCTTTAAGGCGCGATTATGACAAAGTGTTTGTCGAATGCGCCACCATCGTGGGCGGAATCCTGCTGATCCTGGGTGTGGCTTTAGGCTTCACGAATTATCTGATCGATGCCGAAATCCCCACGCGCATCATCGAGTGGGTGCAAGCCAACGTGCATTCCAAATACCTGTTCCTGCTGATGCTGAACCTGGCGCTGCTGGTCGTGGGCGCATTGATGGATGTATTCGCCGCGATCCTGGTCGTGGTGCCGCTGCTGAAACCGCTGGCGGCCGCTTACGGCATCGACCCCGTGCAGATGGGCATCATCTTCATCGCGAACCTGGAACTCGGCTATCTGCACCCGCCCGTTGGGATGAATCTGTTTTTAGCGGCCTATCGATTCAAGAAACCCATGTTGACGGTGATGTGGGCAACCTTGCCATTCCTGCTGATCTTATTTGCGAGCGTGCTGCTGATCACCTACGTGCCCTGGATGACGACTGGGCCGCTGCACTGGTTCGGCAAGTAAGGCAAAGCAGGTGACAAGATCCCCTGCTCCACAGTGCCACCCTCGGGTCGAGCCGCAATGCCCGGCGCGGAGGCAGGTAGCAGGCTGCCGCCTCGGTCCCCAGCGCCAACATTGAAACCAAGCCGAGTGTTAGCGGATCGCTGGGCTTTACGCTGTACAACAAGGAAGCGAGGTACCGCGTCAAGGCCCAGGCTCCCGCCCGGCCCAGTGCAAGTCCCACTGCCGCCGTGCGGAGGCCTTCGGCGAGCACCATCCGCAATACATCTTCGCCCTGGGCTCCCCATGCCATTCGTACCCCAATTTCGTGCGTTCGCTGGGCTACCCGATACGACATGACGCCGAAGATTCCTATAGCGGCCAGCACCAATCCGATCACCGGCATCCGCGGGGCGGCCGAAAACTTCGAAACTCCGGTCTGCGGAACCGCGCATGGGAACACCTAGAGTTTGCCGCGGCCGAGAGCACACCCGGCAATGGGCGCACGCGCTCCAGCACGTTAGTCAGAAATCGCAAGTATTTCCGCGGGTCGGAAATAGCGTGACGGGGGTAGCGCGAAGTTCGCCGACAAAATGTGTTCCGTGCGCTAGCCAAGATCCACGCTGCGGATCGCTTGAAAGCTTCGAATTAAGAGACCAGCGCCAACCAACAATACGAACGCGAGCGCACAAATTGGCCCTCTATATTCCAATCGCCGGCGCCAATCCAAAAAAGCATCCCGGTGGGGATTGATACCACTCCGGTAAACGCCAGTACACGCCAATCGATACGAGCTTCGTTCACCGAGGCAGCGCGCCGTGTGGCAGTGCAACGAGCGCACCCCTGCTCCAATACGTGACCACCGCTCCACTTGCGCCGCCGAGCCATCGCGAGCAGCGGCGTTTGGGTCAACAGGTGTGCCATGAAGCGTGACGCCCCACTCCCAAAGCGGAGCGAATCGCGATCGCGCACCGCTCCCCGGCCGCTCGCGCGGCTAGTAGAGTCGCAACATTGATACACGCGATCAACAACAGAAAACCGACCGCGCCCGCCAGTGCAAAGAGGGCCTTACTTGGACTGTTGGCGACCTGTTCCTTCAGCGGCACAAGGCGAGCGCCCCAACCTTTCGCATCGGGCACCAACCTGCGCTGCGCCTGTTCAAGAGTAACCAGGCGCGAGGCGCGAAAGTACCATGAGGGAATGGTCGCTACGATTGGCGGCCTGTGTTGCATCAAGCTTCAGAGGGAGCGACGGGGCCGTCACAAGTATCAGAAACGTGGGTCGTGTGCAGCGACGTAGGGCATGCTTCAGCTTGCTCCCGGCGGGCACAAGCTAAAGCATGTGCCACCTCGCAGGCTGAAGCCCGCGCCACCTAGAATCAATCACTATTCGCTGCACCTGCACTCGCCTACGTCCGTACAAATAGGCGGTTGGCGAAGCATTGGTGTGCGCGCCGCTCCCTTTCCTCTTTGGGGCCGTCTCCCAAACCGTCATGAGCCGATCTGGCTGGGGGTAGGGCAACGGACGCAGATAGACCGTGTTGATGACGCTGAAAATAGCGGTGTTGGCGCCAATTCCCAAGCCAAGAGTCAAAGCGGCTGCGATTGTGAATCGCGGATTTCGCAGCAAAATGCGCAGGGCATGCAACCAGTCGTTCGCGTACACGGGCATCCTCGATGGATTTTACGCGAATTTGGCCGCGTTATCATGGAGTGCGCGGAGACGACTTGTGCGACCTAAAATTACTTTCTCGCTTATCATAGCTTCGACTAGTATGGCTTGGACCCTGCTTGCCGCCGCGGATTATCACGTCGGAAAGAAGATCGAGATCGGCGGCGACGGCGGATGGGATTATGTAACGGTTGATACCGATAGCCGCCGCGTATACGTTTCGCATGGCACAGAAGTGGCTGTGATTGATGCGGACTCCGGCGCGGTGGTCGGCAAGATCGCCGATCTGAAGGGCGTGCACGGCATCGCGATCGCTCCGGGATTCTCACGCGGGTTCATCAGCAATGGGCAGTCCGGCATGATCACGGTCTTCGATACCAAGACGCTCAAGAAGACCGGCGACGAAATCGCGGCGGGCAAAAATCCAGACTCGATCGTTTACGATCCAGCCACCCAACGGATCTTCGCATTCAATGGAGGCAGCTCCAGCGCAACCGCCATTGACGCTGAACTGCGAGCGGTTGTAGGTACGGTGGCCTTGGAGGGTAAACCGGAATTTGCGGCCGCCGATGGCCAGAACGCCATCTACGTGAATATCGAGGACAAAAATGCGGTGGCGCGCATCGACACACGCAAACTGCTGGTGGAACAGATGTTCTCTCTGGCGCCGTGTCAGGGGCCGAGCGGGATGGCGATGGACCGCGCGAGCCGCCGCTTGTTTGTGGGCTGCGGCAATAAAATGATGGCCGTGGTCAACGCAGACAACGGCAAGCTAATCACCACCATGCCCATTTGCAGCGGAGTGGACGCCACGGCATTCGATCCGGAGCTGGCTCTGATCTTCCATTCCTGTGGAGATGGAACGGTATCTGTGTTCCACGAAGATTCGCCTGACAAATACACGGCTCAGGAGCCACTGCAGACCCGGGCCGGCTCACGAACCATGGCCGTGGATACCAAGACCCACAGGCTCTTCCTGCCAACGGCCGAATTCGAAGCCGCCCAACAAAATGGCCAAACGGCAACGCAAGGGAGCCAACGGCCGCGGCGCAAGATTTTGCCTGGCACGTTCGGCTTGCTCGTCGTCGAAAGATGAATCTGCCTACCGGCTTGGCGGCCGGCGAAATCTCTAAAGAACACCTGAGCGGCCGTAGTCATCCGGAGCGTCCCGAGCGCTTTGATGCGGCATTCAACGCGGTCGCGGACCTGCCATTGACGCGTATACCCTCGCGGCGCGCCAGCAAGGACGAGATCGCGCTGGTCCACAGCCGCCGGTACATTCAGACCGCCGATCGCGAGATCGCGCAAGGCTTCGGCCAGTTAAGTACCGGAGACACTGACGTGTCGGACCGCTCCTTCGAGGTTGCGTTGGATGCGGCGGGCACTGTGCTTAGCGCGGTGGACATGACGATCGAGCGCAAAGTACCTAACGCGTTTTGCATCGTCCGCCCACCAGGCCACCACGCCACACCGGATCGTGGAATGGGTTTCTGTATCTTCAATAACGTCGCAGTGGCGGCCCGTTATGCGCAAACCCGCCACGGTGTGGGCCGCGTGCTGATCGCCGATTGGGACGTGCATCACGGCAACGGAACGCAGGACATTTTTTACGCGGATGGTTCCGTGTTTTTCTTCAGCACGCATCAGTATCCGTGGTATCCGGGTACCGGGAGCGCCGAGGAGACCGGTTATAGCGACGGGGACGCGAAGACGATGAACTGTCCATTTCCCGCGGGCTCCGGACGGGCGGAGATCTTGGGCTCGTTCGAACAGAAGTTGGTCCCAGCGGCCGACGAGTTCAAGCCGGAGCTGGTTCTGATCTCGGCCGGGTTCGACTCCCGCGCCGGAGACCCGCTAGGCCAGTTCCTGCTCACCGATGCCGATTTTGCGGACTTGACCAAAATCATGCTGGCCATCGCGGACAAACATGCCGGAGGCCGCCTGGTGTCAGTGCTGGAAGGCGGTTACGACCTGGAAGGACTCGCCGCCGCAGTCCGGTCGCATGTGACAGCGCTGAATGCATGAAGAATTGGCGCATGAAGAAATGAGTATAGACTCCCTTACGGGCAAAGTCGCCTTAGTCACGGGAGGCAGCCGCGGCATCGGTCGAGCGATTGCAATCGCGTTGACGCGAGCAGGCGTGGATATTGCGGTAAATTATCGCGAGCGTGGCGACGACGCGGTTGCAAACCGTGAGCGAAGTCCGAGGGCACGGTCGGCGAGCGGCTGCTTTCGCCGCCGATGTGAGCGATGCGGGTTCGGTCACCGCGTTGTGTGCCGCGGTGGAACGGGAGCTCGGACCGGTCGGCATTCTGGTAAACAATGCGGGCATTGCCCGGCGGTAGGCGCCCGAGTCCGTCACCGAGCAGGATTGGGACGAGTTGATCACCGTAAACCTGAAATCCTGTTTCCAGATGACCACGGGTGTATTGCCCGGCATGCGTGCGCGTCGCTGGGGACGATTGATTTATCTATCGTCGGTGGCGGCTCAAATCGGTGGAATCGCCGGACCGCACTATGCGGCATCGAAGGCCGGGCATGCTCGGCTTGATGCGCTCGTATACGAACCTGCTGGCGAAAGAAGGGATTACATCCAATGCCATCGCTCCGGCACTGGTTGACACCGAGATGGTTACGGCGGATCTCAGAGCGACGCCGGACCGCATTCCCGTGGGACGCTTCGGTCACGTGGACGAGGTGGCTGAAATTGCTGTGATGTTGGCGAGCAATGGATATATTACTGGTCAGACGATCAATGTGAACGGCGGCCTGTATATGAGCTGAGGCGGGGCAACCACGCTGAACCCTGCCACCCAGCCTCAGTGAAGTTAGGAGCGCTGCGCGGTAAACGGGATCCCGTGCTTCCCGCCCTCTCGCGTGCGAGTGCCTTTCAGTTGATCGCCGTTTACTGTCCCATCCCAAACAAACTTCATCACGCCCTTCTTCGTATTGCGAATGGTAGTGAACGAAAAATGGCCGCCGGTGACGGCTCCATTCTCGATCTGAATCGTGCGTTCCTTATTCTTTGGGCCCGCGACGGTTTTGACGTCCCCGGTGAGCTGGTTGTCCTGAGCTTTCAGGTTCAGTTCCACTGGCTGGGTTTGCCTTTTGCTCTGCAGGGTGGCCGTCCAGTGGCCGTCGATGGTCGCGGATGGCGCGGCAAAAAGCGTAGCGCAACACAAAGTCGCGAGTGTCAGTAGGCGTTTCGTCATATTTGCTCTCCACCCTACAAAACGAGGCTGAGCGGAAATAGTTTACCGGCGAGGCCGCCACCGACCTACCCGGTGTCGGCCAGTGCTTTGCCGGGCCCGAATATCTACAACCCGACCTCCTATGCCGGGTGGCCTTCCGATGGCCCGCGCGTCAGGTGCCGGCGCAGATCGGTTCGAAGTATGTGGACAGCTTCACGAGGCTAATTTCCTATTCACCGTTCCCGGCTACGCTCACGATCGCGCCGGTCGAGGGCCTTTGGGCGTCATCGTACACTGCCTCCGAGCTGGGACCCGGTGGAGCGGCAACCGCGCGGCCGGCGTAGCAATCATCGCGACCAGGGGGCCGGTCTCTCACTTCCGGTACGATTTCGAAACGGACGGAGGACGTGGTACGGTCCGGATGCCCTGTCCGGATTGACTTCAGCACTGATTTTCCTTACACTGTTAGACAAATGGCTAAACCTGATTCTCTGGGCCAATTCGAACAGTTGATGCTTACGGCAATTTTGACTCTCCGCGAAGATGCTTATGGCGTCACGATCCATTCCAAGGCTGAGGAGCTGGCCCGGCCCAAAGAAGTCTCTCTCGGGGCGGTTTACGTCACACTTGACCGGTTAGAAGACAAAGGTTTGATCGCGTCCTGGCTGTCGGATCCCACAGCCCAGCGCGGCGGGCGAGCCAAGCGCTGTTATCGCCTCGAAGCTCTCGGCGAACGCGCGTTGCAGGAATCAGCGGTTACGGCGAAACGCGTTTGGGATGTTGTCGCCGAAGTTTGGGGCAAAGAGTGGGCCAAAGAATGGGGCAAGCGGTGGTGGAAACAGGCAGGTTGATGTACTCCGGCCCGTCCAAGGCCGCTGAGGCCATCGCCGCACTCTTTGTCCCACCGGCCTGCCGCGAGGAGGTGTTGGGCGATCTGCGCGAGCGGTGCAGTTCCCCGCGACAGTACGCTGTCGATGCACTACGTACGATACCGCTGGTCATCATCAGCAGAATACGCCGAACTGCGGACCCGCAGGTGCTCCTGATACAAGCTTCGCCCCCTATGTGTCGTTCCTGGGCGCGGCTTGGCTCATGGATGGAGCGCTTCTGGGCGAGCAGTGGGGACTTCTGCGGCTCGCCATTCCCGCGGGAATGGCGATGCTCGGCTTGATACTGGAGGACGCCTATGCGAACCCCGGGCGGCGATCGGCGCTGGGCCTGGCCCGGGGTCCTGTGCTAGGCCTCGGATTAGCGCTTGTTTCGCAAGGCATGTTCTGGGCTAGCAACCCGGATCTGGCTGTTCCGCGCTGGATCGCGTTTTACGGATGCGGCATGAGTTTACTACTGTCTTCCGCAATCCGGATGTTGTTTCCGCCAGCGACCGATCGGCTCCAAGGAGCGAATGCACCGGCGCTTTGGCTGAAGCAGGCGGGTGGCTCAGCCGGAAATCCGCGGGGCGTCATTCGAGTCGTCAAAGGTATGGCCGCAATCGTTGCGGTCGCATTGGTTGTGTGGATTGCGTATCAGCTATGGAAGGAAATCTCATGAAGTCGAAACTAAAGATCGCGATTGTCTGCGCGGTGGTGACAACCCGAACCGTTCCCATTTCAACCACCGATACTTTTGGGATTCGGGCGGTTTTCTGAAGATCCACAGACCGTAATCGAGTCCGGGAGGCGGCGCGGGTGTCGACCGGATTCCCAAGCTTCTTTTCACCGCTCCGCAGGGAGTAGTACACTCGACGGATTCTGCCGAGCTGGCTCAAGTATCTGCGTTCCCGTGCCCGGCGGGCCGGGCAGACCGGATTGAAAAACAGCAGGGTCTTCGTCTAAGTGCAACACAGGCAAGAATGCCTGTGCCTGGAGTTTCTACATTTCTCCATCGAATTGTTTTATCCGAACTGAGATCCGCCAGCGAACGGGGTCCTCTTAAGAAGTCGGTCT
>JBPCOQ010000087.1:0-38568 GCA_051000095.1 Bryobacteraceae bacterium
GGCTCAAAGCTTCTGCTGCTTGCATGCTGACGATCAACTCCCAGCATGCCGAACCGCCCCTCCAGGCTCATCTTGTATGAGAAACTCGCTCCCGCTCCAGGCTCATCTTGTATGAGACAAGACTAAACGTTGCACCCGATTCAGAATGGTCTTAACCTGAAGTTGAATAACTGATCTCCTCGCTGGATAAATCCAGGTCTCTCAACCGCAGATAATCCAAATCGCTGGAGATCAGTTATTCTGACTCGGATCGTATGGTCAGGCGCTGCGAGGAAACGCTGGATGCGGCTCGCCTTGCGGCGCCCACGACAAGCTGGAACGGCTGGGACAGGCAACTCATCAGCGAGGATACCCGGCTCCGTGCCTATAAGAATTCTGCCGGGTGAAACGGAAGCGGGCTCTGCAGGGATGCAACCATGCCGAGGGATAACCCGGCGGGCATCGAGACGATGCAGGCGAGCGCGAGAGTCGCTCTTCGCGCTCCACCCCGGGAATTACATGTAGGTCGAATGACAGCCGTCCTCTATCCCGCCAAGCGTAGGTGGATTCGGAACCGGCCGACCAGGATAGGGGATCCCAGCCAAGCAAATGTAACGCCTTAGCGTGGCGCCATGGCCCGAATAGTGCCTTTCGAAAAGCGACAGCCCACGCCACCTGAGGTTGTTTTTTGATCCTTGGCTTTTCGATAATTCCGCAGTCAATCCACGGCTTCATCCCACCTGAACGTAGATCGTGATCGACCAGACCAGAACCCAGGCTCTTGAATGCGGCTCGATTATCGATCCAATCTGACTAGCCGAGCGCAAGCGCTAAGAATGCTTTCCAGTCGGCGGGATCTTGGCAGGCGCCCCGCCCAGATACTGGACAATCAGCGAGATTCTCCGGTTGGACGGATCGGTCGGATTGCTCGGCGTGCGGAGCCGTTGGTCCGCATAACCGCGCACTTGAGACACCTGGTCCTGGCGCAGCCCTTTCTCCTGCATGATCCGCCGCGCGGCATTCGCCCGGTCCGCTGAAAGCTCCCAGTTCGAGTAAACGCGACCGCTCGAAAATGGCGATGCGTCGGTGTGTCCTTCGATGAAAATCTTGTTTGGAAGCTTAGTCAGTTCTTGCGCCAGCCGGAGCAGCAGATCCTGTCCAAAGGGGCTGGGCTTCGGACTCCCCGAATCGAAGAAAATGCCTTTCTCCGTTTCGAGCAACTCAATGCGCAGCCCTTCGCCAGTCACGGTCATCTGAATGTGGTCCTTTAATGCCTGGAATTCCGGGGCCTTTTTCATGGCTTGTTCGAGCTTGTCCTTGATCTGATTCATATCGAGGTTCGAGGACACAATCGTCTCGCCAGTGCCCGCCAGCGTCGAGCCGACCTGCTTTCCATAACCCTTCGGGTCCTGGAAGTAACCCCCAATCGCCTTCTTCACCTGGTCGCTACTCGACATCAGCCAAAGCACGATGAAGAGCGCCATCATGGCGGTGACAAAGTCCGCATAGGCCACCTTCCACGCCCCGCCGTGATGCGCCGCATGAGCGGCCTTTTTCCTGATAACGATGATCGGAGCGGCAACGTCAGCCATAAAACGTCACGCCGCCACTGCGGCCGGCGCTCCACCCTTACAACTTGCTTCCATCTCCTTGAAACTTGGCCGGACTTCGGAAGGAATCGCGCGGCGCGCAAACTCAATCGCCAGGATCGGCGCAGCCCCTCGCACAAAGGAAATCAGCGCCACGCGGAGGCAGTGATAGTAGCAGGCTTCGGCGTCATTCGACTTGGTCATGCTAGCTGCCAGCGGTCCGAAAAACCCATAGCACAACAGGATACCCAGGAAGGTGCCAACTAGCGCCGCGGCCACCTTGTGACCTATCTCTTCCGGAGGCCCACCCAAAGCGCCCATCGTAATCACCACCCCAAGCACCGCGGCGACAATCCCGAGTCCCGGCAGCGAGTCGGCCATGGTGTTCAGCGCTTGTACCGGGGTGCTGACCTCCTGATGATGCACCTCCATATCCAGTTCCATCATCTGGTCCAGTTCAAAATGACCGATTCCGCCACTGATCGACATTCGCAGCGTGTCACAAACGAATGCCACCGCATGATGGTTCTTCAGGAAATTGGGATACTTGGAAAAAACCGGGCTCTTCTCGGGCTCCTCGACGTCGCTCTCCAGCTTTACCAGTCCATTCTTGCGGGCATAGTTGAAAAGCTCGTTGAGCATTTTAAGCGTTTCCAGGTAAAACGGCTTGCCATACGGGCTGGCCTTCAGAATGCCCAGCGTACCCTTGATGATCTTGATCACCACCGGCAACGGGTTGGCAATCAACAACGTGCCAATCGCCGCTCCGCCAATAATCACCAGCTCCGCGGGCTGAATCAGGACACCCAACTGTCCCTTCTCCATCAGGAAGCCCGCGAGGACGGCCCCGATGACCACCGCCATTCCAATCAGTGCAAACATGTCTCTAGACTTATATCGGATGGCGGGACCCCGGACTTGAGCCCTACAAGGCGGACCGCTCTACACGCTATCCTAAAGAAGGTGTCCGAGCCGCTCAATTTCCATTTGCAGCATTACGACGGACCGCTTGACCTGCTGCTCGACCTGATCCGCAGGCAGCAGATCAATATCTACGATATCCCGATCGCTTCCATCACCTCGCAGTACCTCGATTACGTGCACAAGGCCCTCGAGCTCGACATGGAACCGAGCGCCGAGTTCGTCTACATGGCGGCTACGCTGATCCATATCAAGTCGCGGATGCTGCTGCCGAGAGATCCGGAGCTGGACAAGATTTCGCCCGAAGAGGACCCGCGCAAGGAGCTGGTGGACCGTCTGCTCGAGCACGAGCGCTTCAAGAACGCCGCCGAGATGCTGCAGCAGAAGCGCATGGTGGAAGATGCGAGCTGGTCGAATCCGCAGATTGGGAATTTCCTGGCCGAAGACGAGCAGCCCGGTCTCGCGATCACGCTGTTCGATCTCGTCAAAACCCTCCAGCAGGTCCTCGAACGCGTGAAGAACCGGCCAACCTACCAGGTGGATACCGAAGAAGTGAGCGTCCCGGACATGATCCGCTATCTCGAGTCCGTGCTCGAGAAATCGAGGAAGTGCGAGCCTATTTCAGCCACAGGTCTATTCGAGAAGCAGAGCAGCCGCCGAGCCATGATCTGCCTCTTTCTCGCGATCCTCGAGCTCGTGAAACGGCAGGCCGTGCTGCTGACTCAGAGGGATGCGTTCGGTGAGATCGGGCTCGAAAGAAATCCGGATTTTGACGAAGCGCTGGCGGCCGATGAATCGCTCGAGGCACTCGAACAGGAATACAGCTAGGGCTTCAATGAAAGAATGGAACAGACAGAAATGAATCCTGTCCTCGATGCCGAGGAGCGGATGCAAGCGGAGTTTCTCGCCGCCGAAGATGTGCCCGCCGCGCAGGAATCGGCCGACGCACAGCTCAAGGCGATGCTCGAAGCTTTCATTTACATCACCGACGAGCCTCTCACCGCGGCCCAGATTGCGACAGCGGTTGGGCGCTCCGCGGAGATGGTCACGCGGCTGCTCGATGAAATCGCGGTTGAGTTCAATAAACCCGAGCACGGTCTCACTATCCGCGAGGTTGCCGGCGGCTACAAGATGGCGACCAAGCCGGAGCATCACGAAGCCATCCGCGTATTCGTGAAGAATCTCAAACCGCCGCTCAAGCTCTCTTTAGCCGCCCTGGAGACGCTCGCGGTGGTCGCGTACAAGCAGCCGATAACAGCGCCCGAGATTCTGGACGTCCGCGGCGTACAAGGCGCGGGCGTGCTCAAGACCTTGCTCGATCGCAAACTGATTGCGACCGCCGGCCGCAAACAGGTCGTCGGAAAACCGATCCTGTATAAAACCACCAGAGATTTCCTAATCCAATTCGGGTTAAAGGACCTGAGCGAATTGCCAACACTAAAAGAGTTTGAAGAACTGAGCCGTTTCGCCATAGGCGATGCTGACACTCCTGGGCCGCAACAGGATCCGCCCGATCAACCCCCACCGGAGAAAGAGCCTCCTTCCGAGCCGACGCCGATTCATGAGCCTGAGCCCACCCCGGAGCCGGTCCACGAGCCCGATCCGATACACGAGCCTCCTCAGCCCGGGGACCCTCAAAAAGCCCCTATTAAGGCAGACTCAAACCGGGCCGGCGGTTAATGCCGGAAGAGCGTCTGCAAAAGATCCTGGCCCATGCGGGGATCGCCAGCCGGCGCAAAGCCGAGGACCTGATCCTCGAAGGACGCGTCGCCGTCAACGGCAAAACCGTTACCGGGCTCGGAACCAAAGCCGACCCCGAACGCGATCACGTCAAAGTGGACGGCCGGCCGCTACGGCCCACCGGGCGCCACGTTTACCTGGCGATGCATAAACCCAAGGAGTGCGTCACCACTGTCCACGATCCCGAAGGACGGCAAACCGTCATGGACCTGCTGAAAGGTGTCAAGCAACGCGTGTATCCGGTGGGCCGGCTGGATTATCACAGCGAAGGTTTATTGCTGTTGACCAATGACGGAGACTTCGCGAACCGGATCACATCATCGGCCAACCACGTCACCAAGGCTTACTTGGTGAAAGTGAATGGCCGCCTGACATTCGAGCAGGAAGAGCGGTTCCGGGCGGGAATTTCGCTGGGAGGCCACCGTACCAATCCTGCCGGCTTGAAGCTGATTCGCCAGGCGGACAACCCCTGGTACGAAGTGCGCCTCACCGAAGGACGCCAGAACCAGATCCGGATGATGTTCAAGCATTTCGGACGGCTGGTGGAAAAACTGAGACGCGTGAAGATTGGTTTCCTCGAGCTCGGCCCACTCAAGCCCGCTCAGTTCCGCTCCCTGACAGTCTCCGAAGTCGCGCGCTTTCGCAAGCTGCTGAAAATGGATTCCCCAGATGACAAACATTCCTGAACTCCTGAAAAACAGCCGGACCATCGCCGTCGTCGGCCTCTCCAACAAGCGCATGCGCGCGAGTTACGGCGTCTCCGAATACATGCAGCACGCCGGTTACAAGATCATCCCGGTGAATCCGCGGGAGACCGAGATCCTGGGCGAAAAATCTTACGCGAGCCTCGAACACGTCCCTGAGCCGATCGACATCGTCGATGTGTTCCGCCGCTCCGAGTTCGTTCCCGATATCGTGGAGTCCGCCATTCGCGTCGGCGCCAAAGCGGTCTGGATGCAGGAAGGCGTGGTGCACCAGGCGGCGGCGGAAAAGGCCCGTCACGCCGGCCTTGCCGTGGTGATGGACCGGTGCATCTTGAAAGAGCACATGCGAATGCGCTGAGCCCGCGTGGCGCACACACCCTCGAAAACCGACCGGGTGGCACAGGCATTCTTGCCCAATGCCACTTACTTTGTGATAAGGCCCGATTTATCAGCGGCTTACGTTCGGTTTACCAACGTGGAGCAGATCCCCGACCTGCTCGCCGAAGGCGGTGTTTCAGGGATTCGCCAGTGGAACGCGGGCCGGTCGGAGACCTGCTCCACATTTTTGCAAAGACGTAAGTTATTGAAAATGTTCTGGTTCCGCTTAAGTAACTTAAGTAAGTGGCACAGGCATTCTTGCCTGTGTTGCACTTAAACGAAGACCCTGATGTTTTCAATCCGTCTTTGCCCGGCCGCCGGGCAGGGAAACACTCGTGCGCTTCGTCCCCGCCCCATGTCTTCAAAATCGAAGCTAGCTGGATTTACGTAGCGCCGCCCGGCTTTCACATGACCAAAGGTCCTGTTGGGTGGCTCCGAAGCCTTGCAATACATTCCTGCCGAGGGTTCGAACTATGCGCTGTTAGACCTGGATGTTTGCGGGGTTATGGCAACCGAAAATCATTCGCGTACGCGAATACGCGCGGGTAAGGAGGATTGGGATTGATCGCGATGCCTTCAATCTGAACCATCCCAACTTCGATAATCCTGTCGCGATTCTGAACGATCCGAACTTCGGGCGCTCGAGATGCTGTCGAGCGGTTTGGGTGGGCTCAGCCCGCTGTACCAAGGTCAGCGGCCCCCGGTCGCTTCAAATCGCTTTAAAAATACCGTTCTGAATTGGTGTCCACGGCAGGTGCTCAAGCGCATCCGTGCTCATCCGTGGCAACATCGTTATCCTGTAACGTAAAAAAACTCTTCGCGAATGATCTTGCCGCCATTCACTGTGTACACTGCCATCTCGTCCATCTGCATCCGTTTCTGCGCCGGTTTGCTCGTGACGTCGTAGTTGAAGCGTACGATGAATCGCTCGCCGTTGGGATAAGGGCCTTCGCAGGAGGCGGAGTGGATGATGTGGTTGTCTAACCACCACTTGTTTTTGCCGAGGACAGCCTGCAGGCCTCTCATCTCGGCTGGCATATCAGGCATGCTGGCGGCTTCCACGCTGACGATGTCAGGCGAATAAAGCGTCTCGATCGCCTGCATGTTCTGACCCTGCTTACACAACTCTACCAGTTTCTTACCAACTTCCAGAGTAGTCATCTTCATCTCCTTCCATATTCCACCGAGTATGTTACCACGGCGTCCTCAAGTCCGGGCTGCACTCGCGAAATCCCACCGCACCGAGTAGCACAGGCATTCTTGCCAGTGTTGCACTTAGACGAAGACCCTGATGTTTTCAATCCGGTCTTTGCCCGCTGGCTGGCAGAGAAACACTCGCGAAATCCCAATTTCTAATAACGGCACTTCGCGGGAACGTTGGAAGAACGCACCTGAATCACGAGCTTCAGAAAGTCGCGTTTGAGTGCAAAAACAACCGTACTTTAAAAAGAGTGCCTCACCAATGCCTCTGCGCCGCCATTGTCTAATAGCCTATGATCGCTTGCCGCTCAGTTTCAGCGACGTGGATCGCTTCTCGCGCTGACAGCGAACCAAGCGTTGCCGTTGCCGATCGGCGGACCACGGGCTGTTGATCGCGGTGTAGTTCCGTTCCGGCGCGATTCCCTCAAGGATGGCGATGAGCGCAAGCAGACCCTGTCCGATCCGGACCCAAGTCAGCGGCGAGAAGCTTCTCGCGCCCTTCATCCTATCAACCGTGATCAGAGCATTCTCTGTCCTGACGCGCCGGTGTCATATCCAAGCTTCGCCAGCTCCCGCCGGAAGCCTGCGCGGTTGACGATGTCGAAGAGCGTTTCTGTTGCCGTCGACTCGAGATCCCGATTACGGATCGCCAGATCGTAGCGTTCGCGCGCCAGAGGAATAAATCCCAAACCAAACCGTTGCGCGGCGGCCCGAGGGGCAATACAGCCGTCCGCAACTCCCTTCGCCACTTGCCACGCCGCATCCAAGTGTCCTTGCGCGTTGATCTGGTAGCCGCGTACGCCGAGCGCTTCCATCTTCAGCGAGGCTAATTGCTGATCCAGCAGTAATCGGGCGCCCGCTCCTTTTTCGCGATTCACAATCGAAACGTCGGGACGCGCCAGGTCTTCAACCGTCTTAATCGCTTTTGGATTGTCCGGCGCGGTGACGATTCCCTCTTCCCACCAGGCGAACGAAATCACGGCGACCGACTTGCTCGGGAACATTCTCCCAATCTGCGGAAGATTCGATTCTCCACTTGTCCCGTCGCGGAGATGCGACCCTGCAATGTGGACGCATCCTTTTTTCAGGAGCTCGAGCGATTGTGAGCTGTTTCTGTGAACCAGGACAAGTTCAATTCCGGCAGCTTGCGCATGCCGCGCCAGCACGGAAATGCCCGGATCGCAGCCCGCCACAACCACGCGATTCTCGAAATGGTCCGCTGAGCGGATAAGCCGGACCCGTGCCATGCTCAGTGGCGCCGCCTTCTTGCTTACGAGCGCATCTGCCGGGGGCAGATAGCATGGAATTGGAGACGGAATCGAAGCGATCAGTTTTTTTCCAACGCGCGCCAGTTGCACCGGCTGGCCAGCCTGGAGATCTCCTTCACTCGACAGGAACATTGCCTGTTCGGTACGCGTATCCGCTTCGCCTCCGTCCCCCGTAAGCCGGAACAGATCCTCCACGCTGGTATCCAGCGCTCGCGCCAGGCGCAATGCGATAATCGCGTTCGGTATATAGTTGCCCGCTTCGATTGCGTAAATCGTTTGGCGGCTGACGCCCGCCGTGTTGGCGAGTTGCGCGGCGGATTCACCTCGCGCTCGCCGCAGCTTTCCCAGCTGATTATCGATTTCAGGCGCTCTCTGAATCTTCATCCCTGCCGTTAAAAGTGTAACTTCAAAGCAAATTCAAAATCGCGCGGATTACCGGCACTGGCGATAGTTCCGAAGGCCGCCGCGCCGAAGCTTCCATTTGGATCGTTCAAAGGCGGGGTATTGGTTATGTTGAAAGCTTCCGCTCGAAAGTCCAGGCCCATTCTTTCCGTGATCTGAAATGTCTTCCCCAGCATCAGGTCTGCTTCCTGCAGGCCCGGTCCGCGTACCGGGTTCCGCGAGCTTGTCCCGATCGCGAACTGGGGAGCCAGTGTGAAGGCGGCTTTATTGAACCATTCACCGGCGCTCCTGTTGGAGAATGAATTCGGGTCGCTAACCCGGTTCGGGCGCTGCACCGCGTAACCCAGGCTCGCATTGTTGTTGGTGGCCTGCGTTACCGCTACCGTGTCGCCCGATTGAACGCGCACCACGCCCGAAACTTGCCACCCTGCAATCTTCCCCAGTTTCGGAATCCGATAAACCCACGCAGCGGAAAAGACCCGGGGAATATCGCCACCCGAGAGATCTTTCTCCAGCCGCCGGTTGAACGCGTCGGCTGCTCCGGAATTGTTCAAAACCGGTCCCGTGAAGATCGTCTGCGAAAAATAGCTGGAAGCGTCATCGATCAGCTTCGAAAACGTATAGGCGAACGTAAAGGTGAGTCCTTGCGAAAACCGCTTTTCCAGGCGCGCTTGTGCCGAGTGATAACTTGAGTTCCCAACATTGTTACGGAAGAGAGCCACTGTCGTAAACCTCGGGTAAGCCCGCAGCAATTGCTGTTCGGCGATCGTCGCCGTATCGAGAGAAGACGTCGCCGGAAGCTGCCCGAAGTACGGGTTTGGCACTTTGGCTAGCAGCGCTGGTCCCATCGCCAGGTCGGAGGCAGGCAACTGATTCAGGTTGGCTTCGGGCAGGCCTAAACGTGTGTTTTTTGAGCCGAGGTATCCGATCTCAAAGTTCAGATTGCCGCCGAAGGTCTTTTGAACGGTGAAGTTCCATTGCTGCGAATAGCCGGAACCGTTTCCGCGCTGGGTTCCGAACACCCCCTGCCCGAGTCCGGAGTTCGGATTGGGAGCCACCACCTGCACGGCCGGTCCATTCGAAAGAAGAAAGGCGGCATTGATATTGTCCTGCGTCTGCTGGCCTAGGGTCTGAACAAACGGGAACTGCGGAAGGGTAAAGGGAGTCGTGATGCCGGTTTGTTCGAACCAGATCAGGCCATAGCCGGACCGGATCGCAAGCGAGTCGGCCGCCCGGAACGCAAGCCCGGCGCGAGGGCCGAAGTCGCAGCATTCCAGGTCGCGCGCGGTATGAGGAAAATCAAGCGCCTGGGTTTTCAAATTGAACACTGCTCCCTGGTGATTCACTTCAGAAGAGGGGAAATTCAGGGTGTAGCGGGTTCCAATATTCAGTGAAAGCCGGTTCGTCAGTTTCCAATCGTCACCGGCGAAGAACTCCGCTATATTTGCGCGCTCTCGCAATTGCTGCCGCTGGATGTCAATCGTAAACGCGCTCACCTGGCCCAGCAGCAGTGAAGCGAGCGCATTCCCGCTACCCGCAACGCCCAGCGCGTTGGTGCCGGTTGTGTTGAACGTGTAGGAGCCGGCCGGATTGGGCGGTTGAACCACGTTGAGTGCCTCGTGCCGTATGTCCGCTCCGAATTTAAAGGTATGCCGCCCGTGCAGATACGACAGCGTGTCCAGGTACTCCGTGACGTCAGTCGTGAACCTGGAGTTCGCGCCCGCCGCAGCGCCGATCTGTTGAAAGCCCGTAATGAGAAACGTAGGGAGGGCGGAAGCAAAGGAGTTGGAAGGAATCGCCGGTAAGGTAAGACTGCTATTGCGCGGTCCCTCCCCGTTGGAGTTCCTGCGCGTGTATCCGAAGCGAAGCTGATTCAACAGCGCCGGACTCCGTGTCCACTCGTGTTCCGCCACAACTTGATCGCCGCGAGTGACCGTGGCGCCGATCACGCCGGATGGGATGCTGCCGCTTCCGTCGGGCAGAGGCGTGACCGGCGCGTCATCGTCGCGCAGAAACGAGTAGCGCGCAAACACATGTTGAGCCGAAGTGAAGTAGTGGTCGATTCGCGTGTCGAACTGGTCCTGATTTTCCGGCTCCACGCCTGTTCGCGCATAGTTGTTGGCGGATCCCGGAAGATTCGGGAACGGATAGAGAGCCAGCAGTTGCCGAGCCAGCGGATCGAAACGGCTTGCCGGAATCGTGTTGTTCGGGAACTGGGTTCGCGCCGGAGAGGCTGGATCGTAGATGTTCGCGTTGAACGCGCCAGCTCGCTGCGCCTGCGTAGGCACCGTGCTGAATCGTGTGATCCCCGTTTTAAGGCGCGTACCCTGCCAGTCAACGAAGAAAAACGTTTTATTTTTTTGTATCGGGCCGCCCAGCACGAGTCCGTATTGATTGCGGCGGAACTCCGGTTTGGAGCCGGCCGGAGCGAAGTAGTTGCGCGCGTTGAGATCTTCGTTGCGGATGAACTCGAACAGGGTACCATGCAAGGCATTTCCACCGGATTTCATGTTGACCACCACCGCGCCTCCGTTTGAGCGCCCGTACTCGGGCAAATACGAATTGAGGTTGACGCGGAACTCCTCGATGGCATCGATAATCGGATAGAAGACGACCTGCCCGGGTTCGGGCTGGAGCGCGCTAACGCCATCGTAGATATATTCATTGGTGCGCGGCCGGCTGCCGTTGATGCGAGGCAGCAGCGACCCGCCCCCCGGCAGGGCAACGCCTGGTGCAAGCGCGATTAGCGGAATGAAGTTGCGCCCATCGAGTGGTAGCGCTGCGATTTTGGTTTGCTCGATATCGTAGCTCACTGCCGCCGATCCGGCCTGCAACAAGGGCGCTTGCGCGTTTACCTCCACCGCTTGCGTAACCTCGCCGATTGCAAGCTGAACGTTCACCACCGTGCGATCGTCGATCCGCAGTCGAATGCCGGTTTGCCGGTATGCCTGAAATCCGGGCTTTTCCACAAGCAGAGAATAGTTGCCCACCGGCAGCCCGATGAAATGGTATTCTCCAGCGGCGCTTGTCGAGGTGGAAAACCTCGCTGCTGTTGCCGTGCTTTCCGCCCGGACCTGAGCCCCCATCACCGGAAGCGTAGAGGGATCCAGCACGGTTCCAAACACTTCTGCCTTCCCGGATTGCCCTGCGCAGGCCGGAATGAGACAGAGGAGCCCCATGGCCGCCCACGCTTTCGTGTCGTGCATAAAAGACATTGTAATGCGGCCACTTACTTTGCAAACCATCGGGCCGTCATAATCTCCTTTGCCAAAGGCTGAGTGGAACAGGCGGTTTCGCCTGTCCTCGTCGAAAAAGGGCCGACAGGCGAAACCGCCTGTCGCACTCAGCGGAGCGTCTCCGGCCATCTCGAGCAGATGGGCACGAACGGCGTCGAGGCGAAGATGGCCGGTCAGTCATCCATCGGCATCGAGCGCATGAAGCAGCCCGAGGCCTGCAGACAGGCCGTGCACCATGGCCGCGGCAATGGCGGCCTGTACCTGCCGGCGTAGTCTTAGTTGAAGAGCACCCCGATCCGCTGCGCCATCGGCGTCGAGGCAACGAGAACGCGTTGGCGATTTCAGCCGTGGTCAAGCAGCCGGCCGGCCAGTTCGCTGCGTCCGTGATCGGTCATGCGCCAGGAGCGACCTGACCCAGCCAGGCGCGACGACTGCCGGAAGCGCCTTCCCGCGGCCATTGAATGGCCGCCGCGGACGTCCACCGGCCTCGGCATCACAGAAGTTCTTCGGGCGGCCCGCTCATCGCTTGCCGCACTTCGATCGGCATGTTCATTGGGGCGCCGCCGGGTCCCGGTGCCGCCGACGCCCGGGCGGCAATCTCATAGGCTCGCTCCGGACTCCCGACGTCGACGATCCAGTAGCCGGCGAGAAACTCTTTAGCCTCCGGGAACACGCCGTCAGTAATCGGCCCGCCGTCTTTGCCGGCTCGTACGAGCTTCGCCTGATCGGGAAAGGCCAAGCCTTCGGCGGAGACCAACTCCCCGGACTCCCTGAGTGCCTTGCTGAAGCCAATCATGAAGGCGATGTGCGCCTGGATGTCTTTCTTCGGCCAGGCAACAAACGCGCCGGAACCCGCCTTCATGGTGTTCATCATCAAAATGTACTTCATGTCTTCTGCTCCTTTCGATTTTCGCGCCGGTTGTGCGCTTTCATACGTAAGTCGAAGCACGAGGCGCATTCTCGACATCGCTGACGCAATATCGGAGAAAGATCCTGAGGAAGTCTCAGAGGTCGTGGCGTAAGGTCGAGTGGGTGGGCGCGCTCTAGTTGTTTTTGCGGCTCGATGGCCCAATCTCTAGTCCAGTACAGCAACCCCGCCTGATCTAAATAAATGCCGTAGTCTTAATCCCCGAAATGTCGAAACGCTTCCGGCACCGCATGTTCTTACACATCACCTTGTCGTCCAGCAGCACCATGTAGCTCGCCGCCTTTTTGAACTTGGCGCGGTCCCGCTCGTCGGCATTCCCCGGCAGGCGGTCTATTTTGGTGCGCACCAGCCATTTCAGATCGTGAGGCTCGGCAGTGTGGCAGAATGGGCAGGTCAGCGTGATGGGCTTGCTGGTCTGCGACTCCTTGTAAAACGCGCGCTCGTCCATATCAAACCGCCATCGCGTGGCAGCGCACAAAGCTGGCATCCAACTGGCGAATAAACTCGTCCACGTCGCGCTTAGCGATATTGAGCGGCGGGGTGATACGGAGCACGTTTCCGAACAACCCGCCACGCCCCACCAGGATGCGGTTCTCACGAGCGGCTTCCATCACTGCGAGGGTCTCGGTTAAAGCTGGTTTTCTGGATTGCCGGTCCTCCACCAGTTCAATCGCTTGCATCAGGCCCATCCCGCGGACCTCGCCGATCAAGGGATGCTTTTCCTGCAGCTCGAGCAGTTTCTCGCGCAGATAGAAACCTACTTCCGCGGCATTGATGCTCAGCTTCTGATCCTCGATAAAGTCGATCACTGCTTTTGCCGCGGTGGTTGCGATCGGATTTCCGCCAAACGTGGACAGCGTGGTGCCCTTCACCGCGTCGGCGATTTCCGGCCGGGCTACCGTGAGCCCGATCGGCGCGCCGTTACCCATACCTTTCGCGCTGGTCATGATATCGGGAGTGACGCCCCACTGCTCGATGCCGAACCACTTTCCGCCCGTGCGGCCCCAGCCGGTCTGGACCTCGTCGCTGATATAAACACCGCCGTATTTCTTGACAATGCCGGCCACGATCGGGAAATATTCTTTGGGCGGAGTGATGAATCCACCCAGGCCCTGGATCGGCTCGGCAATGAAACCTGCGATCTTGCCCGTAGTCGTTGTGCGGATGACTTCCTCCACATCTTCCGCGCACTTCACGTTGCAGGATGGATACGTCAATCCCAGCGGGCAACGGTAGCAGTAAGCATTCACCGCGTGAACAACTCCGGCCTGCGGCATGCCCAGACGCCAGGTGGATTGCCCGGATAAAGTCATCCCCATCGCGGATCGTCCGTGATACGAGTAGCGCAAGGCGACAATCTCACTCGATCCGGTGTAGGCGCGCGCAGCCAGAATCGCCATTTCGTTGGCCTCGGTTCCGCTATTCGTGAAGAAGGATTTCTTCAGCGCGCCACCGGGCGTGATGGACGCAATTTTCTTCGCCAGCGCGGCTTGCGGCTCCGTCGGGAACACCGTCGAGACGTGCTGCAATTTGTCCATCTGGGCATGGACTTTGCGATTCACTTCCGCGTTGCAGTGCCCCACGCTGACAGTTACGATTCCGCCAAAAAAATCCAGATACTGATTACCATCGATATCGTAAACATACTGGTCTTTGGCGTGGGAAACGACCAGCGGATCTTTGTAGTAGCTGAAGACCGCCGGAAACAGAAACTCGCGCTGCGCAAGAACGATCTCTTGTTTGGTCATGGCCGTACCATTTTACTGTATGTGGGACATGCTTCTGAGTGGGGTGGGCTTCAGCCCGCCCTCTGAAACGCAGGCTGAAAGCCTATGCCGTTGCGCCGTTGTGATCTTTAGTCCCGGTGAACCCCATCCGGCGTGAACGCCGGCATGCAAACCGCGATGTACTCGGCGCCTTGCGGCGTGCTGTACCGCACCCACTCGCCTTTATGCGCGACGATCGCCTGGCCGGCGCTTACCTCGAAGACACCGCTCTCGTGCTCCACTCGCATTACGCCGTTCAGCACCACCGTGTATTCTTCGAAATCGGGCCGCTGGCCCGGCTCGCTCCAGCCGGCCGGACTCCGCATATGCGCGATGCTCACGGCTTTTGTGCCGGAATTCACGTTTCCGACGTACTCGTCAATCCGCTTATCGCCGGGAACCGGAATGGTCGTGCTTTTCTCGATGAAGCTGGGCATATAGTCGATTCTGGCAGAAGCGCGCCCCAATGGAAAACCGGCGTCCGAATACCGCGGATTTGCCAAACGTCTTTCGTCTAAGCCTTATGAAAACGCAAGAACTGCCAAACCGTTGTGCCTATGAAATCTGTGTCGCGGGTCACCAACGTCGCATCCAGTACAAGGGCCGTAGCAGCTATCCAAAGATCGTTCTCATCCAGCGTTAGTCCACGACGTTGGCGGTTTTAACTGAATGAGAGTAAATATCGGCAGCCCGTTCCGGTATCGGTTCGCGGTGCATCGCCTTGGATAATCGAGCCGCTTTCCCGGCTAACGCGGAGTGCCGCTGGCCCTCGGTCAGTCTGGCGATCCCAAACAAGATTTCGCCCCGGACGATTGTACATGTCACGATGGCATCGCTTTCCGGGATGGTGGTCAGCCAAGCTTCGAGCTGCGAATCTGCCCTCATTAGATCGCTGATGCCGTTTGTATCGAGCAGGTAGACCACCTGCCTTAATAACCCTGTACGTTTTGGTCGTCGTTCACGGGCAGTCGAGCGCTGGCGATTCACAGCATCCAGCTCGTCGACGTCCCATGGATTCAACTGAGGAGGGGTTTTCATCGCCTTCAATATTGCGGCCGCGGAGCTAGCGCCTCCGGCGAGAACGCCCAGACGCTCCAGCGCTACTTGTTCCAAGCTCTTGCTCTGAGCGGTTGCTACCCGCTCCAATCAGCGGGCAATATCATCGGAAACGTGTGGCGCTCCTGTCGATTGCGCCAGAATTGCGCCCCAATGGAACCCGGCGCCCTGAACACGAGTGAACACAAACCCGATCTGCGTTCATCCGTGTCCATCCGTGGCTGCTTTTGCCGGCTCGCTCCGTCCCACTCGCTTGCGCTACGGACATCTCCGCCCCGGAAAACATCCGCCCAGCCCTATAACTCTGTTCCCAGTTGCCACCGTCTGCTAAATTGAAGCAATCAGCTTCTTTGGGAGGATCTTTATGCTTCAGACTTGGAAAGCAGTCGCTTTTCTCTTTATCATCGGGCTGGCGCTCCAGCCGCGATGCTTCGGGCAGACAAGTGCCATGAACGGGGAGATCGCGGGCACTGTTACCGACCCCTCCGGCGCTGCCTTGCCGGGCGCAACCGTGGAAGCGACGAATACAGGAACCGGCTTCAAACAATCGGTGAAGACCAGCGATACCGGCCTGTACCGGTTCAACCTGCTGCCGCTCGGAACGTATAGCCTGGACGTAACAGCGGCCGGGTTTGCGCCTTTCCGCCAAACGGGTGTCGTACTGAATGCTGGAGCCACCGCTACCGTGGACGTCACGGCTCGCATCGCGGGCTCCGCTACCGAAGTCCAGGTAACGGCCGCGGGCGCAATTACCGAGCCGAGCCGCACCGACCTCGGGAGTACGCTCGATTTCAACACCACTCATAATCTGCCGCTGGTCTCGCGCAATCCGTACAACTTCATCCTATTTCAGCCGAACGTCAGCGGACGCGCCAATACGGAGTTTGGCGTCCCGCGCAAGATCAACGCCAACGGATTCAATGGTCGAATCGACTATCTGCTGGATGGCAGCAACAATACGGAGAGCGATCGCGCCGGCATCCGCCTGATCCCGATCTCGAATACGTATGTCGAAGAAGTCCAGCAGGTGAGCAACGGCTTTGCTCCCGAGTTCGGCAACACGGTTGGAACCGTTTTCAATACGGTGACCAAATCGGGAACGAATGAATACCACGGAGAAGCCGCTTATCTGTTCCGCCGCACGGACTTCAACGCCCGGCCCAAGCTGCTGGCGGCCGCCACACCTACCCCGGCGATTAACGTCGATTCTTATTCGGCTGACGCAGGCGGGCGTCTCATTCGCGACAAGCTTTTCTTTTTTGGCGCTTTCGAGCACGTGAAACGGGACCTTCCTGGAGTTATTACGGTTCCCGCCGCAACGATCGCGCAGTTAGGATTACCTGCCAGCTATGCCAATGCAATTCCGTTTGCGCAGAGCGTTTACTTCTATATGGCAAAGGCGGATTGGACACTGGGCTCGCATAACCGGCTTTCGGTCCGCTATAACCATCACGCCAACGATTCGCCCTACAACAACGGTGCACAAATCGGCGGCCTGTACCTGATCTCGCGCAGTTTCAATTTCGTGGATCGCTCGCATGTAGGAGCAGTGCAGCTCATTACTACTTTTGGCGGCAACGCCATCAACGAGCTGCGCGGCCAAATTGCGTATCGCGGTCAATCCCAGAATCGTTTTGCTGGCAGCGGAACAGGGCCCGCCATTGTGATCCCGGGCGTGGCCAACTTTGGCGGCCCTACGGATACCGGGTTCGTTTATGAAGAGACCACGCCGGAGCTGGCAGACAACTTCAGCTACAACCGGGGCGAGCACGGCATGAAATTCGGGTTCAGCGTGCGAGGTATCCGCGATACCCAGATCCAGGCCACCAGCGCGACCTACACATTTCCCACCATAGCGTCGTATCTTGCGGCCGCGAACGGTTCCACGCCGTCGGGCTATTCCAATTTCACTCAGACGTTCGGCAATCCGTCGATCAAATACAATTCGCTGTTTACCGGCCTGTTCGCGCAGGACACCTGGAAGCCGAAGCGGAACGCAACCATCACCTATGGCGTACGCTACGACGTTTATACTCCGCCCGATGCGAACAAGAGCTCGCCGTTCCCGTTCTCGCGGAATTTCCGAACCGACAAGAATAACGTTGCGCCCCGGCTCGGGTTCGCTCTCGGATTGGGGCCTGAGGAAAAGACAGTCATTCGGGCAAGCACGGGTTTGTTCTACGACACACCGCAAACGGATCAATACCGGAAAGCCATCCTGAACAACGGCAGCCCAATCTTCTTCAACATCTCCGCAAATCCGGCGAGCTCATTTGCTCTGGCTTATCCCAATGTCTTTACCGCAATCCCCACGGGATTCAACGTTCCACCCGGGGACATCACGACTGTGTCGCCCGACTTCGCCACGCTCTACTCTTACAACGCGAATTTCTCCGTCACCCACCAACTCAGCAACAACTTCGTCGTGAGCGCGTCGTATCTTTACACCAAAGGCACGCGCCTCCCCGTCTATCGTAATATCAACCTGCTCCCCAACGGCTCGTTTCTGGCGGATGGCCGCCCGATTTTCAGTACCACAGCTCGCGTGTATCCTGGATTCGCGAATATTCTTTCAGCGGAGTCAGTAGGCAATTCGACGTATAACGGCGCCAACCTGACAATCCAAAAGCGCTTGGCGCGAGGCTACGAATTCTACGCCACTTACACCTGGTCCCATGCGATCGACGATGCGCCGGAGCAGAACAATATCGACAGCAGTAATTTCCTTCTGTCGGATCCAACCAATCGCCGCGGAGACCGGGGGAACTCGCTTACCGACAAGCGCCATACCTTCAACATGACCGGCGTTTTCCGTCCCGATCTTCACGCCGGAAACCGCTTGGCGCAGTACTTATTGAATAACAACCAGCTATCGATCGCCTTGGTGGCGGCCAGTGGCGATCGGTTCAATGTGGGCAGCAACCGCAATCTGAACGGCGACACTTCCGAGGCGAGCACTTTCCAGCGACCGGCCTTCATCGGGCGCAACACTGTGCGGGGGCCGGCCATCTTCGAGCTGAACGCCCGCTACTCCCGCCTGTTCCCGATTCACGAGCGCTCCAATGTGGAATTCTTGGCCGAGTCCACCAATGTCACGAACACGCTCAATGTGTATAACGTGAACACCTCGGCGCAGGTAAACACGCTTGGTATCATCACGGTTCCACCCTCGCTGGCCGGCACAGCGGCTCGCGACCAGCGCCTGATCCAGATAGGAGTCCGTTACAACTTCTAGGTCGCCCAACTAACTGCTGTTTCAGTTCCCATTCGTGTTCATCCGTGGCCCGAATCTCCCCAGTCACGACTTTTTTGCGCCTGAATCTCCCCTGCTTCCCACAACCTACGATTCCTGGCCCATCGCTCCCCGCCACCCACCTGCTATTTCTGAATCGAACATGCCCGATTCATTCCACTCCCGCGCCTGGCAGATCGAAGCCCTCATCAAAACTGCCGCCATCGCCACTCCACTCCAGTCAGAACTAGGCCAATGCTTCATCGGCATCCCGCTCCCAACGGAAGCGCGCCAGATCGTCCCGCTCCACTCGACAGCCTTCCAAAACTGGCTGCTCGAACACTTCTACTCCGAGCATCGCGTCCTCCCTCGCGCCTCCGTCGTCCGCGAAGTCATCCAACTACTCGAAGCCAAAACGCAGTTTGGCGATACGCCACGCGTGCCCATCTCGCGCCGCATCGCATCCGCGCCGGGCAAAGTCATCCTCGATCTCTATAACGACCGTGGCGAGGTCGTCGAAATCTCCTCCCAAGGCTGGCGCATCACTCAGAACCTTACCGCTCACTTTAGTTCCTCCCGTTCCGCCAGCCCCCTCCCGCATCCCGAGACCTCGCGCGACGCCATTCAAAATTTTCGTGCCCTGCTTCATCTAACCCCGGAACATTTCACACACTGCATGTCGTGGCTCACCGCGGCCATGTCCCCCAAAGGCCCCTATCCAATCCTGGTCATCCAAGGCTCTGGTAAATCGTCCCTCGCAACTCTGCTCCGTTCCTTGATCGACCCCGGCCCCGCGCCCTTCTGCCCCGTTCCCCAGTCTTCGCGCGATCTGCAATCGCTCGCGTCTTACAACTGGATCTTGGCTCTGGACGACATCGAACAACTCCCGTCCAGAATGTTGCGCCAATTAATCCGCCTCTCCACCGGTGAAACATTCGCCGTGCGTGACCACCCGTCCGACCCCGAGCCCTTCCACCTCTACCTCCAGCGCCCCATGATTTTCACCACCTCGGCCGCCCTAGCCCCGGAACTCGCCTCCTTGGCCATCGCTATCGAAGCCCCCGCCCTAGCCATCGACTCCAAACCGCTTTGCCCCCGGATTCTCGGCGCTCTATGCAGCGCGGTCAGCGCCGGCTTAGCGAACCCCGTCACGCGTTCCCTACCGGCAATGCCCAACGCAATCGCCACGGCAGTCGCCGCCTTCCTCCAAGACCAAACACAATGGACCGGCTCCGCAACCGACCTCCTGCTCAACCTGCGCGCCGCCAACCCCTCCATCCAATGGCCCGCCACCCCCAAAGGACTCTCGCAACTCCTCCACAAAACGCCGCTCGGCGGCATCGGCTTTCAATCCCTAAAAGATAGCGGAAGCCGCCGCTCCATCCAACTAACAAAAAAACAGCAGCCCCCGCAAAAGATGCGCCGTTGCGCCGCATCCCTATCCCCCATTCGTGTTCATAGGTGTCCATCCGCGGCCCAAAAACTACGCGCCCCCATCCCCATTCGTGTTCATCCGTGTCCATCCGCGGCCAATTCCCTTCTTTCCCTTCGCGTCCATTCGCGTTCATTCGCGGCCCGGGATGGACCATGCTTTTCTCCCGGAGTTGAGCGCACCCTATTGAAACCAGCTCAGATGAGCCGTTCCAGTCCGGACGCAGGATCTTGCACTGCCAGCCCGATTCCCGTGGCAGCAGAGTTCAGTTCGTCATCCGAACCCACAAATACCATGGTATGGCGGGACTGGGAACAACTTGCTTTCAACGATTCCGCTGACGCCAGATGAAGCGCGTCCGCTCCACGAAGCTTCCAAAGGCGTGCCAGGAGCGCAGCCCTTTGAATGATTTCAGCGGTCGTCTCGATCTGAAGACAATCATCCCACTCAGCGTCAAGCTGACGCACCGCTTCGTCAAGCTTCGCTGCGCTGAGGCCTCGTGCGGCCTGCTGCCGTGCCAGTGCCGCAGAAACCTCTACATAACCAAGGCCCGCGCTGGCCAGTTCGGGCGGCTTCGGAACAGGGCTCGTATTCGATCGCTGCCAGGCTCAGCAAAGAAGCGCTTAAGCCATGCGCTGGCATCCAAATAATGAAATCTCATCGACGTTCATTGATGAGCTGGCGCGAGGGAAGTTCTCCTTCAACAGCTAGAGGCTCGAAGTCCCCAAACTGGGGAGGCCAGTGCGCCGGAGGCCGGACTCCTTTCAGTCCTACAAAGAACTGGGCTGCTGTCTGTTTTTGCTGCAGCGGGTCCTTCGAGTCTCGGAGAACCCGGAGCGCCTCATCCACAACTTCCTCCGCGCTCCGAAACTCCCCATTTTGGAGTTTCTCGTTAATCACCTCGGCAGCCTCAGCGGAAAGAGAGACGTTCATATCATGCACTCCCGGAAAAAACCTTACACCGTGATTTTACGCATGCTTAGCCTGAGTTGTCACCTTCGGCATCCGCCATGCTACCCTGAACCTTACAGCGTCACGCCTGAATGCCCGCTCGGATGAGCGAAAGTTTTATCCTCCGCACCTATCCTTTTCGCGAAGCGGACCTTGTCGTCAGTTTCTTCACGCGGGATCAAGGCAAGTTGCGAGGGGTCGCCAGGCGGGCGCGCCGTCCCAGGAGCAGCTTTGGCTCCGCGCTCGAGCGGCTGTCGCACGCAACTGTTTCGTATTATCAAAAGGAAAATCGGGAACTGGTCAGCCTCAACTCTTGCGAATTGGTACACTCCCAGTTTGCCCTCGCGTCTTCCTATGAATCGAGCATGGCGCTCGATTACCTCGCCGAAATCTCAGAGCAGTTGCTCCCTCCCGGCGAGGCGAACGAGCGGCACTTCCGCCTGCTCGCAACCGTGCTCGATCATCTGCGCCAAGGCGGCAGCGCCTGGCAAGCGGGCACGTATTTCATTCTGTGGTCGGTGCGGCTGGCGGGTTTCTTGCCTGATTTACGCTTGACTCCGGAATCGCGAGCGATCGCCGAAGAGATGCTTGTCACGCCCATCGGCCGAATGAGTTCGCGACCCTGGGGGCGGGACACGGGCGCGGACCTCCGGCGCTTGCTCGTCCGCGCCGTCGAGCAACATATTGAACGCAAGCTGCTGACTTCCTCGATGCTGGAGGCCCTCTGAGCGCCTCTTTTCAGGAAACGGTTTTCAATTTGAAGAAGTACTGGTCCGATCGCGGCTGCATCGTCCAGGAGCCCTACGATATGGAGCTCGGCGCAGGTACCATGGCGCCCGAGACCTTCCTGCGCGTGCTCGGTCCCAAGCCGTATCGAGTGGCGTACGTGCAGCCCAGCCGCCGCCCCGCCGACGGACGGTATGGTGAGAATCCGAACCGGCTTTATAAACACCAGCAGCTTCAAGTAATTTTGAAGCCGTCTCCGCCGGACGTGATCGATCAGTACCTCGGCAGCCTTGCAGCGATTGGTATCGATCTGCGCAAGCACGACATCAAGTTTGAAGAAGACAACTGGGAGTCGCCCACGCTGGGAGCCTGGGGCATCGGATGGCAGGTGATGCTCGACGGTCTCGAGATCACGCAGTTCACTTATTTCCAGCAGTGCGGCGGCATCGATCTGGATCTGGTTCCCGCCGAGCTCACCTATGGGCTCGAACGCTTAGTCGCATTCCTCCAGATGAAGGAGAGCGTCTTCGATGTGGAGTGGGCTCCCGGCGTGCCATACGGCGCTGTCCGGTTCGCCGAGGAACAGCAGTTTTCGGTTTACAACTTTGAGCTCGCGGATGTAAACACGTTGTGGAAGCTGTTCGATCTACACGAGCAGGAATGCCAGCGCTTGTTGGCGCTGTATCCCAAGTATGAGGACAAGGCGCGCTTTCCGGTGTTGCCCGCCTACGATCAGGTGTTGAAGTGTTCGAATCTCTTCAACCTGCTGGACTCGCGCGGGGCCATTAGCGTCACTGAGCGGGTAGGCGTCATCGGGCGCGTCAGAAGGCTAGCGGTCGGCGTCGCCCAACTCTGGGCTGCGCAGGAGACTGCTTGCGCCGGGGTAACCGCGTGAGTCTTCCCTTTCTTCTTGAGATCGGTGTCGAAGAAATTCCGGATTGGATGATCGTCCCGGCGCTCAACCAATTGCAGGACATGTTCCAGACTTTGCTCGATCAGCAGGGCCTGGGCGGGCTGGTGAAGTCGGTGGATGCAACGCCGCGGCGGCTGGTTTTGCGGGCCGACGAATTGAAAGCCCGGCAAGCGGACGCCGAAGAGGTAGTGCTCGGTCCGGCAAAATCGGCGGGCGCGGGCGCGGCGGCTGGTTTTGCGAAGAAAATGGGAGTGACCGCCATCGATCTGGGAACGCAGACGACAGCCAAGGGCGAATACCTCAGCTATCGCAAGATGATTGCGGGGCGCGAAACCAGCCAGATTCTGTGCGAAACGCTCCCGGGTCTCATCCTGAAAATCTATTTCCCGAAGACGATGTACTGGAACGGCAAAGGCTCGGAGCGTTTTATCCGTCCGATCCGCTGGATCGTCGCGTTGTTGGGTTATGACGTCGTCCCATTCGAAGTGGCAGGGGTGCGATCCGGCAATATTACGCGCGGACATCGCCTCCTCGGTAGCCAATCGATTGAGACCGGGATCAGCACTTTCGAGGACCAGCTCGAAGCGAACGGGGTGATCCTGAGTGCGAATGACCGGCGGGCGCGCATCGAGAACGGTATCGCCGAGGTGCGCGTCAAGCGCGATCCAGCTTTGCTTGAAACTCTGGTCTATCTGACTGAGTATCCGACCCCCATCCTAGGAAGCTTTGACGAGCAGTACCTCGAATTGCCCCGCGAAGTTCTGACAACCGTCATGCGCCACCACCAGAAATATTTCTCGGTCGAGCGCGCAGACGGCTCGCTGGCGCCGCGCTTCGTGGCAGTGATGAACATCAATGCGGATTCCGAAGGCTTAGTCCAGCGCGGCCATGAGCGAGTGCTCAAAGCCAGATTCAACGATGCGCGCTTTTTCTGGGAGGTCGATCAGCAGCGCACGCTGGAAGATCGCTTACCGGACCTGGCCCACATCACATTTCAAGCGAAGCTAGGTAGTTATCTGGATAAAACAAACCGCATCATAGAGCAAACCGCCTTGCCGTCTGCCCGCCGCGCCGCACAGATCTGCAAATGCGACCTGACCACCGGCATGGTCAAAGAGTTTCCCGATCTCCAGGGCATCGTCGGCGGCCTCTATGCAAAAGCGCGAGGCGAGCCGGACGAAGTCTGGCAAGCCATCTACGACCACTACAAACCTCAAAGCATGGAAGACGAGATCCCCCGCACCGAAGCGGGCCGCGATCTGGCATTCGCCGACAAATGGGACACGCTAGCCTCCTGCTTTAACGTAGGTCTGATTCCAACAGGCTCCAAAGATCCCTTCGCTCTACGCCGAGCCGCGCAAGGTGTCGTTCGAATCTTGGTAGAAGGCAAATTGCCAGTCGCCCTCACGATAGAAAACGAGCAGCTTCGCGAGTTCATGCGGGATCGCGTCGACCACTATTTCCGTGAAGCCCGCGGCTTCCCTTACGACGAAGTCCGCGCCTGCATGGCCCCAGGATGGGCCAACCTGATCGACCTTGAAGCCCGGTTGAAACGTGTCCAGGCAATCCGGCCCACTCCCGATTTCGAGCCTCTGGCCGCCAGCTTCAAACGCATCAAAAACATCCTGAAACAAGCGGAATTCACAGGCGGCGGGACGGTGCGCGAAGACTTGCTCGAACCCGGTCCCGAAAAAGACCTGTACGACGAGATCAAACGCACTGCTGGTCAACCGCTCGAATCGCGCATCGCGTCGCTTCGTCCCAAAGTCGATCTATTCTTCGACAAAGTGCTGGTCAATGCCCAGGACGAGGCGGTCCGGCGCAACCGCCTATCGTTACTGCATAATCTCCTCACGGAGTTTTCCACGATCGCGGATTTCTCTGAGATCGTCACCGAGAAACAAATCCAAACTTAGGAACAACATTTCTAACATGGCTAAATACGTATACGCGTTCGGCGGCGGCAAGGCCGATGGCGATGGAAAGATGAAAGATATGCTCGGCGGCAAAGGCGCGGGGCTGGCGGAGATGAGTAAGGCCGGCGTTCCCGTCCCGCCCGGATTCACGATTTCCACAGCGGTCTGCAACATCTACTTCGAAAACAAAAAGCAAGTTCCCGGCGAGATCAATCAGGAGATCGACCGCGCCTTGTCGAAGCTCGAGCGGGAAGCGGGCAAAACGCTCGGCGACCCCGGCAATCCACTGCTGCTCAGCGTTCGCTCCGGCGCGAAGTTCTCGATGCCAGGCATGATGAACACGATTCTGAACCTGGGCCTGAACGACGAAACTGTCGAAGGACTCGTTCGCAAGACCGGCAATCCGCGATTTGCGTACGATTGTTACCGCCGCTTTATTCAGATGTTCGGCGAGGTCGCTCTCGAAATCGACATGGCCAAATTCGATCATGTGTTCGACGAGCGCAAGAAGAAGGCCAAGGCGAAGCTGGACACACAGCTCTCCGCGGACGACCTGAAAGCGATCATCGCCGATTACAAGAAACTCGTCCAAAAGGAGACCGGCAAGCCGTTCCCGCAAGATGCGCGCCAACAACTCGCTCTTTCGCGCGATGCGGTGTTCAACTCCTGGTGGAACGACAAAGCCGCATATTATCGGCGCATGGAAAAGATTCCCGACGAGATCGGCACGGCGGCCAACGTCCAGATGATGGTCTTTGGGAACATGGGTGAGACCTCCGGTACCGGCGTTGGCTTCACGCGCGACCCTGCCACTGGCGAGCGGGTCTTCTACGGCGAGTTCCTGATCAACGCGCAGGGCGAGGACGTCGTTGCGGGCATTCGAACTCCTGAGCCGATCGCCGATCTCGAGAAGCAGATGCCGGATGCCTACCGTCAACTCCGCGAGATCACCGAGAACCTGGAACGGCATTACAAGGACATGCAGGATTTCGAGTTCACTATTGAAGACGGAAAGCTGTACATGCTGCAGACTCGCAATGGAAAGCGCACCGGCATGGCCGCGGTGCGCATTGCTGTCGAGATGGTGGATGAGGGGATGATCGGCGAGAAAGACGCCGTGTTGCGCGTCGCTCCTAGCCAGCTTGATCAACTGCTCCATCCTCTGCTCGATCAACCGTCGTTGAAGAAACTGACCAAAATCGCGACTGGCATTTCGGCATCGCCCGGAGCGGCCGTGGGACGCGTGGCTTTTACAGCGGAAGACGCCGTCGTGGCCGCGCAAGGCGGCCCCGTAATTCTGGTGCGAAAAGAGACCACGCCCGATGACATCCACGGAATGGATGTCTCGAAAGGTATTCTCACGGCGGTCGGCGGAAAGTCAAGTCACGCAGCCGTCGTGGCGCGCGGCATGGGACGCCCTTGCATCGTCGGCGCAGGCACGCTTCAAATCGACGAACACAAAAAGCAATTCACCGTGCAGAGTGGTACAGGCCTTCAGCCTGTACTCGTCAAAGCAGGCGACTGGATTTCATTCGATGGATCAACTGCGGATGTCTACCTAGGGCAAGCCAAGACCAACGATCCAGACCCAAAGTCACCGATCTTTGCGCGCCTGATGACCTGGGCCGACAAGTTTCGCGGCGACTTTGGCGTTCGCGCGAACGCTGATATTCCGCGGGATGCCAAAGCCGCGCGTGCCTTTGGAGCCGAGGGCATCGGACTCTGCCGCACCGAACACATGTTCTTCGCCGAAGATCGCATCCCGCACATGCAGGCCATGATTCTGGCCGATGACGAGAAGACGCGCAAGAAGGCGCTTCAGAAACTATTGCCGATGCAGCGCTCTGATTTCGCCGGGCTGTTCACGGCCATGAACGGATTTCCTGTCGTGATCCGCACGCTCGATCCGCCGCTGCACGAGTTTTTGCCCAAGCGGGAAAACCTGATGGTAGATCTCGCCCGTCTTCCGTCCGCCGATATCAAAGCCAAGCGGCAAATGTCCGAGTCATACGGCATCGCTGTCGGCGAGCTCAAGAAACGATTGCCGGTGCTATTGAAACGCGTGGAAGATCTGCATGAGTTCAACCCCATGCTCGGATTCCGAGGGTGCCGGCTCGGCATTCTCTATTCCGACATTACGGAAATGCAGGCCCGCGCCATCTTTGAAGCGGCAGTCCAGGTAGCAAAGAGAGGCATCAAGGTGATTCCCGAGGTAATGATTCCGCTGGTAGGGTTTGAGAGAGAGCTGGAGTTGCAGAAAGAGATTGTGGTGCGAGTCGCGGACGAGGTCCTCCAGAACGCCGGCATGCAGAACCTGGAGTACATGGTAGGCACTATGATCGAAATTCCCCGCGCGGCCATCACCGCGGACGAGATTGCCCAACACGCGGACTTTTTCAGCTTCGGAACCAACGACCTGACGCAAACCACCCTCGGCATGTCGCGCGACGACTACACGAAATTTTCAAAGAAATACGAGGAGCTGAAGATCTTCAAAGCAGATCCATTCGCCTCCATCGATCAGGAAGGCGTCGGCAAACTGATCCAGCACGCGGTCGAGCTGGGCCGCAAAGCCCGTCCGGACATCGAAATCGGCATCTGCGGCGAGCACGGCGGCGACCCGGCTTCGGTCGAGTTCTGCTACCGCGTAGGCATGAACTACGTCTCCTGCTCCCCGTATCGTATCCCGATTGCGCGGTTAGCGGCGGCGCAAGCCGCCATTAGCGGCAATGACAAGTCCGAAGCCATGCGAACAGCATAGGCAAGTATAATCGGGACAGGAGGGATCGGTGGTGGCCTCACAAACAATCCCGTACATCACACCCGAAGAGTACCTCGAAGCTGAGCGCAAAGCCGAGTACAAGAGCGAGTACTACGACGGGCAAGTCTACGCGATGGCTGGCCCGAGCCCGCGGCATGGCGTGATAGTGATGAACTTAGGAGGCGAGCTTCGAGCGGCTCTAAAGGGCAGACCATGCCAGGTCTTTACAACGGACCTGCGGCTTCAAATTTCGACCCGGCGTTATGCTTATCCGGATGTGATAGTGGTCTGCGGTAAGCCGAAGTTTGCTGAAGCCGATAAGAACACTCTGCTGAATCCGCAACTGATCATCGAAGTACTTTCCGAGTCCACTGAAAAATACGACCGGGGCCTTAAGTTCGGATACTACCGTTCCCTGCCGTCCCTGCAAGAATACCTGCTCGTCTCGCAGGACTCGAAAGTCGTCGAACACTACGTCCGAGGCGCCGATGGAGGTTGGACGTTCCAGGCGACCGAAGGCCTAGGCACCCGGATCACTCTAGCAAGCTTGAACATCGAGCTTCCGCTCGACGAAATCTATTACAACATTGATTTTGTAGCCGAATGATCGCCTACTTATCCTTGTGGGGCAGGTGATCTCGTCACCTGCCCGGCGACCGAAGGTCGCCTTGCTTATTCCGGAGGCGGCTTCGTCACCTCGCCCGGCCTCCTCAGCGTAGGCGCTTTTCGCTTCGGCTTAGCCTCTTCCTCTTTTTCCGCCGCCTTTTTCTTTTCTTGTTCCTTGGCCGGCATCATCGCGTCGCGCGCCGCCTTTTCCTTCTTCTCCTGCTCCGCTACCGCGCCTGCCCGGACGCTCAGATCCTGCGTCGAAAGCTCCGCGCTATCCTGGGTCGTTTCAATCGCGTTCTTCAAAGCGAAATCGTAGCGGGCGCGATCCTTTAACTGCATCGCCTCGATCTTCTTGAGGCTCTCGGCCATCTCCTTTTCGGCGTCGGCTACGGCGGCCATTCCCACATTCAGCGGCAGCTTGCGCTTCAAGGCGTCGTCGGCGACGGTATCGATTGCTTCAATGATCTTGGTGTAATCCTCCAGCGTGTCGTGAATCAGAGCCGAGCGGCCAGCCTTTTCCTTGGCCACCATTTGTTGCAGCAGGTCCAGGCGCTGCCGTGCGAACTGGATGTACAGTTTTACTCGGTCGTTCGGCTCCTGCGCCTCGCGTACCTGGTCCGCTTCATCGGCTGTTAGAAAATCGCGCTCCTGGGCGAACCCTGCGGCACATATCGCGAGAATTAAGAGTATTCGCACAACTCCTCACTTCTTGCTCATGATCTGAGCAAGCAACTGATCATGCACTTCCTGTAATCTTTGACGGACCGCTTCGATCTCTTTGCGGTCTTCAGCGCTCACTTCGTCGTGGAATCCGGACAGCCGCCGCAGTAACGCTCTCACTTTCAACTCCGCCCTCTTGTAGTATTTGTTGTTGCGCGCCTTCTTATGCGCTTGCTCGAGCGATTCCGCCGAGAGGTTTACAGAGTCGCGTATTTCTTCGAGCGCCGCTTGCATTCTCTTCAGGTCGCCGCCCTGGTAGGCGTCGCGTGCCGCATCCACCTGGCGGTCGGCATTCGCTAAAGCCAGTTCGGAGCGTTTCTCCAGATCCGGCTCGCTTTTCAGCGCCGCAATATCCGGGGCGAACATTAGGAAAAGTAAGATGAAAGTCACCGCTTGCTTAACTCTCTTTGTATGATTCGGGCCCTTTGCCGCGCTTTGAACTCCTCGTTCGGGCTTTGACCCTGGCTCATTTCTAGGAATCGCTGATAACTCTCGAGCGCCGGCTTTAGCTGTTTCAGCTTATCCATCACGATCGCGCGTAAGAACACGTGCCCGGGCTTTTCGGCGTGCAGCGCAGCCAGTTTGTCGAGGGCCGCAATAGCGCCCGGATAGTCTTCGGCCACCACCAGAACGCCGGCCATCTCGCTCCACGCTTCGGCGGAATCCGGCTTGATCTGAGCGGCACGATAGAACTCCTGCGCCGCCTCTTTCAGCTTGCGGTCATCGCGAAGCATGCGGCCGTAGACCATCCGCAGCTCATAGTCGTTGGGCTGCGCTTGCAGCAGTTGAGTGATTAGCGGAAACGCTCTGTCCTGCTGCTTGTTCTTGAGATATGCCGTAGCAAGAGCGGCCCGGTTGGCGGCAGTAGGCGACTTACTTACCGCGTCCTCCAGATGAGCTACCGCCTCGGCTCCTTTGCCCGTCTGCAACAACAGTGCTCCTACGCGCTCCTGCGCCGCGGCGTTTTCCGGAAACTGCTGGTAGATCGCGATGGCGTCATCCGGCTGTTTCGCGTCTTCATAGAGAGCAGCCAACTCAAGAAGCGAATCGCGGTAAGCCGGATCCATCTCCGCGGCTTTTCGAAAATGCGACGCCGCCTCAGGTAGATGATTCTGCTTCGCCAGCGCCCGGCCCAGTCCGGATTCGGCGGCAGCCGATTTCGGATCGATTCCGAGCGCAGACTTATAAGCCTGCTCGGCCTTTTCGAACTGCGCGGTTTCCAAGAGCGCTTCGGCCAAGTAGTAATTGGGCCGGAACTCTTTCGGCTTCTGAGCCACGGCTGCCGTCAGGTACGGAATAGCTTCGGCCTGGCGGTTATCCCGAATCAGCAGGATCGCTAGGTTCAGCTCAGCCTGATAGACATCCGGCTTGATCTCCAGCGTCTTCTTGTATTCGGTGATGCCTTCCGCATCCTTGCCTAACAAACTGTAGGCCAGCGCGAGATTGAAGTGGAGCGCGTAGTCTTTCGGCTCAGCGGCGATGGCGTTGTTCAAGTTGTCCACCGCCTCCTGGTACCGCTTCGCTTCGAGCGCTTTCATACCCTGCTCGTAGAAGTTGCTTTGGAAGGCGGCCAGAAAGATCAGCGTCGCCGTCAGCCCCATACCTCTATCTTCGTACGTTTTAGTTCTTGCTTCCAGGTTTAATCCCAGCAGGTTCGATGTGGCGCACGAGTGGCACAGGCATTCTTGCCTGTGTTGCACTTAGACGAAGCCCCGAGGTTTTCAATTCGGTCTTTGCCCGGCCGCCGGGCAAAGAAAAACACTCTTGCGGACATTCCTTGCTGCGGTCGAAGAAGAGCGTCCCAGGGGTGGGGACGCTCTTCACGCGGCGTGCGTGCGCCACGTTCTTCAGCAACTTTCAGTCGCGGGCCCAACCCGTCGGCTTTCAGCCGGCAGTCGTTTAGATAATTATTTCTCTGAAACCAGCCGCGCGATCCCAAACGCCGCGGCTGCGGCCAACCCACCTATCAGCGTGGTGCGGACCGCGCTTGGCATTCCGGGCATTCCGGTGTAGCGGCCCTTTACGTAGCCAAAGATTGCCAGTGCCGCGAGGGTCAATACGATGGAGGCGAGCAACGCGGACTCAGCCTTCGCCATCAGCATGTACGGGCCTAGCGGGATCAGGCCGCCCACGATGTACGCGCCCGCGATGGTGGCGGCGCTCCGGAGAGCGCGCCCGGGATCCGGCGCCTCGAGGCCGAGCTCAAAGCGCATCATAAAGTCGATCCACTGCTTAGGGCGTTGCATCAGCGACTCAATGATGGGCGTTGCCTCTGCCTCCGTGAGACCGTATTCCTTGAAGACGATCAGAACCTCACGCGCCTCTTCCTCGGGGATTTCTTCCACTTCGCGCTCTTCACGGCGGCGTTCACTATCATAGTGGTCCGCATCGCTCTTGGCCGCCAGGTAGCCGCCCAGCCCCATGGCAATCGAACCCGCCGCGATCTCCGCCAAACCGGCGACCACAATGATTCGCGTCGCTGAGATTGCTCCCGAGAGTCCCGCAGCCAGCGCAAAGGGCACCGTCAGCCCGTCGGCCATTCCGATGACGACATCGCGAATGAACTCCGAGGCTGTGAAATGCTTCTCAACGTGATGCAGGTGCTGTTTCGGCATGCAAGCGGAGGTAATTTCCAGTGTACGAGCTTTCCACCGCTGCGATCTGTTCCGGCGTGCCCTGAGCGACGATGAGGCCGCCGGAATCGCCGCCTTCTGGTCCGAGGTCGATCACCCAGTCGGCGCTGCGAATCACGTCTAGATTGTGCTCGATGATCAGGATACTGCCGCCGTTCTGGATCAGCCGTTGAAAAGCATCCAACAGCTTAGCGATATCGTCGAAGTGCAAGCCTGTCGTCGGCTCGTCAAAGATGTACAACGCGCCTTGGCACGTTGCCTGGGAAAGGTGAGCGGCCAGCTTGACCCGCTGCGCTTCCCCGCCACTTAAGGTCGTTGCCGACTGCCCCAACCGCAGATACCCAAGTCCAACGTCGGACAGCACCTTGAGCTTGTTCACCAGCTTTGGAGCGTCCGAGAAAAAGCCCAGCGCCTCTTTCACCGTGAGCTGTAGGACTTCGTGGATGTTCCTGTCCTTGTATTGAATATCCAGAATGCTGCTCTTGTAGCGGGTCCCCTTGCATTCTTCGCAGATCAGCTCAACATCCGCGAGAAACTGCATCTCTACCGTGACCGTCCCATCACCCTGGCAGGTCTCGCAGCGGCCCCCGGGGATGTTGAACGAAAAATGTCCGGCATTGTAGCCGCGCTTCTTAGCTTCCTTGGTGCAGGCGAACAACTCGCGAATCACATCGAAAGCTTTGATGTACGTGACTGGATTCGACCGGGGGGTCCGGCCTATGGGCGATTGATCCACCAGGATCACTTCCTTCAGCAAGTCGGCCTTGTCAACTCGAGTGCAAGTGAGCTTCTCGGGCGCGCCTCCAAACTCGTCCGATTTTTCGACGGCATCTTTCTGCAGGCGTTTCTCGAGCGATTTATAAATGACGTCGTGCACTAAAGTTGACTTGCCCGATCCCGACACGCCTGTTACCGCGACCATCATGTTCAGCGGGATCGCTACATCGATGCCTTTCAGATTATGCAAGCGCGCGCCAAAGAACGACACCATCCGCTTGGGATTCACCTTGCGGCGCCCGGCAATCTGCGCCGTTTTCAGCTCCCCTTTCAGGTAACGGGCAGTCAGAGAGCTGGTTCCGTCGCGCATCATGGTTCCGAAGGAGCCTTCGTAAATGATCCGTCCGCCCAGCTCACCGGCGCCCGGCCCGAGATCGACGATGTGATCGGCGGCGCGCATGACGTCGGGATCGTGCTCCACCACGATGATGGTATTGCCAAGCTCGCGCAGCTCTGCGAGGATCCGGATCAGGCGGCCGGTATCGCGGCTGTGCAGTCCGATGGAAGGCTCGTCCAAGACGTAGCAGGCTCCGACCAGCCGCGATCCCAGGCAGGTAGCAAGCTGGATGCGTTGCGCTTCGCCGCCCGACAAAGTGGATGAAAGGCGATCAAGCGTCAGATATTCGAGGCCGACGTCATTCAGGAACTTCAGCCGCTGCCGGATCTCGATCAGGATTTTGTCCGCGATGGCGCGCTCCTCCGGCGTGAGCTCAAGCGTGTTGAAGAACTCGTAGGCTTGCCGGATATTGAATTTGACCAAATCCGCCATGGTGCAGGGCCCAATACGGACGTTCAAAGCCGCGGCACGCAGGCGCGAGCCTTTGCAATCCGGACATTGCGCGTAGCCTCGGTAACGGCTCAGGAAAACCCGCACATGCACCTTGTACTTCTTCGTTTCAATCTCCTTGAAGAACCGGCGGACGTGATCGTACACGAACTCCTTCTCGTCGGGCCGCAAGTCGGCGAACGGGACATTCAAACGCGCCTTGCCCTTGTTCGCTCGGCGGAAGTCCTCTTCGTAGTACCAGGAGTGCTGCGGCTTGGTCCACGGATCGACCGCGCCGCCGGCCAGAGACAGGCAGGCATTCGGGATCACCAGGTCCAGGTCGTAATCGATTGTGTTACCGAAGCCCTGACAGCGCGGGCAGGCGCCCATGGGGTTGTTGAAGCTGAACAGGCCGGGCTCCGGCGTGATCAGCTCGGTACCATCTCGCTTACAGGCGAACTTCTCGCTGAACCGGAGCGACTGCTCGCCGGTCGCCATTTCGAACACCACTTCACCGGCCTCGCGATAACAGATCTCGACGGCATCCACCAGGCGTTGGTGCAGATCGGGAGAAATCGCGAGCCGGTCCACTAACCCGAACAGTGGCTGCGCAAAATCGATGTCGAGCAGCGACTCGGGCGTGGAGAATTCGAAGGTCCGCCCATTCTGAAACAGCCGATTGAACCCTTTGCGGCGCAGCTCAAACAGGTGATCGCGCAACGCATCCGTGCTCGCGGCGCGATAAATGGGAAACAGCGCATACCAGCGGGAACCTTGTGGTTGCTGGAGCATCTGTTGCGCAACCTGATCGACGGTGTCCCGCTCCACCCGCTGGCCGCATTGCGGGCAGTAACTTCTGCCTACGCGCGCAAACAGGAGCCGCAAGAAATCGTACAGCTCGGTGGAGGTCGCGACTGTTGAACGCGGATTACGAGTGGTATTCTTTTGCCGGATCGCAATGGGGGGAGCGATACCCAGGATCTCGTCGACATCCGGCTTCTCCATACGCTCCAAGAACTGCCGCGCGTAAGCCGACAATGATTCGACATACCGGCGCTGACCTTCCGCGTAAATGGTGTCGAACACCAGCGACGACTTACCGGATCCGGACACACCTGTCACGACGGTGAGCCGATTGTGCGGTATCGCGAGCGTGATGTCCTTGAGATTATGGACCCGCGCTCCACGGATCATGATCGAATCTTCCAATGGGGTCTGGGTGATTCAATTATCCCACGCTGTATCTTGAGAGGATTTAGAATCCCGTGCTATACATCCGTGACGCGCCGGCGGGGATCGCGAGATCAAACCACCCGATCATCATTTCATCCCAACTCTGATCGCCCCAGCGCACGGCAACCTGCGGGTCGGGGTTAAACACGTTGTTTGGTGAATTGTCGAAACGGGCGGTGCACTCGATGCGCGTTCCCTTGGGGAGCTTCAGCGGTGTCGCCAGGTAATAATACGGCTGCCAGTTGAAATCGTACTTGGGCACTCGCAGCAGAATCTCCGTCCGGCCATCCGGGTACACGGCGCGGAACTCGAATGATTTCCCGCGGAGATGCATGTGCGGCCGCATGCCAACCAGCCACGCCGATTCGAATACGGTAGAACTGGATTCCACCTTGAAGTTGGGATCGCCGGGAGGGATCTCAAACCAGTGGTTGACCGCCTGCAGAGCGACCACCTGCTGGGTGACCGGTTGCCTGGCAAACACCATTCCGAGCTGGGTTCGATCCAGCGCGGGCTTTCCGTTGGTGGTGTAATGCATCTGGAAAATGAGATTCGATCCCGCCTTGATTAGCCGTGCCTGGCCCGGCTGCCAACGCTGCGGCATCGCGCCGGGAGCATAGCCGGCGAGGAAACCGGCGCCCCAACGTCCACCGTAGAATTGCACCAGCACGATGGCATGGTGAACGACGGCGCGGTTGGTGGGACGGACTTCGACCGACTCGACCCAACGATCTTCGGTGAAGCCGGTGGGCACAGAGATGTACATGTAGTCGAGCGCGCCGGTGCTTGGGATGTCGATCGCCTGCGGCAGTTCGAAGATAGCATCGGGCTTGGCGATGCGCCAACCGTCGGCGAGGTCCGCGCGCTTGGTTGGCTGCCCCCGGTCTCCTTCCAGCGCGCCGCCGTCCACCCAGGCCGCGATGGTCGCGATCTCTTTCGGGTTGAGTGAAAGGTCATTCGAAAATTTCCCGTAGTGCGGATCGGCAAACCAGGGCGGCATCTTCTTTGAAAGCACCGCGGTTTTGATTGCCTTGGCCCACGGCCGCGCTTGCGCGTAGGTTAAAAGCGGCATGGGACCGATCTCGCCCGCGCGATGGCATTCCTGGCAGCGGCTTTCGAGAATCGGACGGACGTCTTTGGCGAACGTGATTTCTCCACGCAACGGAGCGAGGCAGATCAACAGCAGAATCGGGAGAAGTCGGCGGCCCGTCATATCGATCCTGTGTTCATGATAAGCCACGTTTTGGTCCGGATCCGCGCGGCAAGCTGATTCTGGTAATCGACCTGAGGCTCAAGCGGGGTGCGCCGGAGACTGAACCGGCTCCGCTCACCGGCATTGCGGTCGTCCAAGGTGAGCCGCGCGCTGATCGGCATGATCGTGGACAGCGTTTCTGAGGTGCTGACGTTGAAAGCGCGCGAGATCGATAACGTTGCGCCCAAGGGAAGTGGGCCCGGTATCGCCGCCTGTGCCCGGAGTTGCAAAAATCAAAGCCGCCTCACATCCAGGCCGGGGATCATCTGAAACTGGCGGACATTGTGTGTCGCAACGGCATAGCCCAGTTCCAGCGCGCAGGCTCCGATGATCAGGTCCGCCAGTGGCACCGTCATGCCTTTTGCGGCCTGTTCGCCACCAACCCGAGCGACGATCTCCGCAGTAACTTCGGTAATCGGATGAATAGGAACATGGCGCTTCAGTTCGTCCAGAAACCGGCGACGCTGTTGCGCCTTCACCACTGTATCGGCGCGGTAGATGCCGTGGCCAAGTTCGGCGAGGGTGAGAGCGCACATGACGATCAGACCATCACCGGCCATATTGCTGTATTTTCCGGAGCACCTCGGGTGTGGTGAGCCTACCGCGCTCCGCGTCTACCAGAATACTGGAATTTACAACTAATCCCAGGAGGGAGGATTCCACGGTTCGTTATGCCATGCGATACCTTCCTCAACATCACACGCGAAGTCCGGGTCGACGATCCCGGACGCTCCGCTCACTTCCATAGCGACAAGGATCTCAGACATTTTTCGAGCTGTGGAGGCAGCCGGTTTCATGACCGCTACCGGCCTCGCGTCGCGCTCGATTACGATCTCGGTTCCGGACTGCACCCGGTCAAGAACTGCGCGGACATCCCGCACCAGTTCCGATTCGGTGATATGCACGGTGTCCATACTCTCGATGATTTATGCGCGCGTTTCCACCCATGACCAGCAAACGCTTCCGATGCAGCTCTCGGCGATGCGGGACTACGCCAGAAAAAGGAAATGGATCGTCGCCGTCGAGGTGAAGGACGTGGGATCGGGGGCAACGACGCGTCCGAAGCGGGAGGAACTCATCGAAGCGGCCCGCCGCAGTGAAATAGATGCTGTCCTGGTATGGCGGCTTGATCGCTGGGGGCGGCCGCTGGTGGACCTGGTCAACACTCTTCAGGAATTGACCGCACTTGAAGTGGGTTTGTTTCACTGAGCGAAGCGCTTGATCTGACGACCCCGAGCGGTCGCGCGCTCGCCGGGATGCTCGCAGTCTTCGCCGATAAGCGAAGCCCGCGATTATGCAAAGTCAGTAAATTGAAGTGCCGGTGTAGCCGGGATGTCGGGCGAGCGGGACTCCGCATAAAACCGAAGGGGTCAGTACCTGCCGATTCGAATGCAACATCCGTCGCCGACGGTCGCTTCAGTCTCGTTCAAGGTGAGATTGAAGTATGTTGGAAACACATTTACATTCACCTATAACTCGGCAGCGACTCCGCACCGGCGCCGCCGCTGAACACATTGACGCCTTTGCTGACTGGCTTCACATCAGCGGCTACAAGCCGACCTCTATCGACAACGGTCTAACCTCCCTCGCAGCCTGGACAGAATGGATGCTTACCGCCGGGTTCGCCGCACAGGACGTCCTGTCGGGTTTGGAAGCATGCAAGTTGGCGGTCAGTAAAGAGCCGCGGGTTCGTTACAGCCGTGGACCCAATCGGCAATCGATCGCGGCCGCCTCGTTGTTCATCCGATTCCTCCGACTGCGGGGCGAACTTCCGCAGCCTATAGCCGGGCCATCCGCTTTTGAACAATGGCCCATCCTGGGGAGAATTCCGTTCGTGGATGCGCGCACATCGTGGACTGACGGAGACGACACTCGATGTCTATCAGGGAATCGTCATCGGACTTCTCGATGCTGTTGGTGATGACTCCCGCGCCTATTCCGCAGAAGCCTTGCGGGCCTTCGTCCTCGATCGAGCGCCCTCACGGCATCGAGCGTGCCAAGAGTATCGTCGTCGCCGTCCGCTCGTTCATACGCTTTCTCGGTGCAACTGGGCGATGCCCTGCGGGCAGGGAACATGCGATTCCTGGCTTCGCCTCATGGCGGCTCTCATCAGTCCCCGGTTCCTCGCTGCCGAAGATGTAGATCGGGTGATCAACTCCTGTACCGGCCACGTTTTCGAACTGCGAGATAGAGCCGTGCTTCTGCTCTTAGCCCGGCTTGCGTTACGCGCCAGCGAGGTCGCTCAGTTGAAATTCTTCGATATCGACTGGCGCGACGGTGGAAACAGCGTCTGCGGAAAGGGCCGTCGCCAGGAATTGCTTCCACTACCGCAGGAGGTCGGCGACGCGATTTTGCTCTATGTGAACAAGGGCAGGCATCGTTGCAGGCGCCCGAGGTATTCACTACCGTACTCGCTCCGGTTCACCCGCTCACACGAGCGGCTGTTACTCATATCGTACGCGCGGCACTGCTTCGGGCTGGGATCAAAGCCCCCATCAACGGCGCGCACGTTCTACGACATTCCGCCGCCACGACCATGCTCCGCCAGGGTGCATCCCCGGCCGGCGCCGGTGCGGTCCTACGACACCGCTCTCCCATGACAACAGCTCACTACGCCAAGGTGGATTTCGGCCTCCTGCCGGAGATCGCCCAGCCATGGCCGGAGGCCTCGTCATGCTAATTGCCCACGCTGAACGCTATATCTCACTTCGCCGGGCACTCGGCTTCAAGCTTGACGACTTATCGGGTATCTGGAGGCACAGCCAGAGCTGATGACCGGCATTGCCGCCGCGGCCGAAGCGCTGGTCGCGGGGGAGGACGTATGACGCCTATCGCTCCGTTGATAACCAGCTTCCTTCGCGAACACATGCCGGCCGAGCAGGGTTGCAGCTCCCACACGTGTGAGACCTACGCTTACGCCTTTCGGCTCTTGTTCATCTTTGCCAGTAAGCGGCTCGGAGTCAGGCCCTCCCAGATCTGCATCGAGCACATCGACGCGGCGCTGATTCTCGACTTTCTCGCTCACATTGAGGACCAACGTGGCAACTGCGCGGCTACGCGTAACGGACGACTCGCTGCCGCCAAAGCCTTCATCCGATATGTCGAATTTCGCGTGCCCTCCACTCTGGCACAAGCGCGGCAGATCCATGCCATTCCGAGTAAACGCCATAACCAAGGGCTGGTGCGGCATCTCAAGATGGAAGAGGTTCGTGCCATCCTCAACGCGCCAAACAGTGCAACCCCTCTCGGAATCCGCGATCGTGCCATGCTGCATCTCTGCTTCGCTGGAGGGTTACGCGTCTCGGAATTGGTGGGACTCCCGCTGGTAAATGTACACCTCGAACGAACACCGGGCATTCGTGTTCTCGGCAAGGGCCGGAGGGAAAGATGCCTTCCGCTCTGGAAGGAAACCGCGGCCGATCTCCGTGCCTGGATGGCGGTTCGAGGAGCGCCGCCTGTGCCCGAGTTGTTCGTGAACGC
>JBPCOQ010000001.1:0-15618 GCA_051000095.1 Bryobacteraceae bacterium
CGGCTCGTGTCCGCTTATTTTGGGAAGAAGGGGGGTGGAGCGGGGGGTTTCTTCTGCGCTGGAGGAAAACACGACGGCAGGCAAAACCGCCTCCTCCACTCGGAACAATTGCAACTTACTGGAAACAAATCGAATTTCGCCCTTGGGTTCGTTTTGCCGGCGGCTGTCACGCGGACTTACGGAATCTTCTCGACAGGAGATATATCTTAGATATATAATGATCGAAAGCTGAGACTAACCTGATTCAGGGGAGGTATTTCCGAATGACGATTTCCAAGATGCGGATGCTGTCGATACCGCTGTCCATATTGCTGCTCGCCCTCGCGCCGTTGCGGGCGCAAGTTTACAGCGGCTCATTGACCGGTGTGGCGTCGGATCCTTCGGGCGCGGTCGTGCCCGGCGCGCAAGCGGTGTTGACCGACGAACAGAAGGGCTTCAAATATTCGGCCGCCACCGACTCGGGCGGCCGCTACGTGCTCCGCAATTTGCCGCCGGGGAACTATAGCCTTCTCGTGTCCGCTCCAGGGATGCGAGCTTACAGCCAAGCCGGCATCACGTTGACCGTCGGCCAAAACGCGCAGGTCGATGTCAAGTTTGAATTGCAGGGCACGGCCGAAACGGTCACCGTGGCCGACACGACGTCCCTCTTGCAGACCCAGGACGCGTCCACAGGCCAACTCATCAATCGCAAATTCATTAACGATCTGCCGCTCACCAGCCGCTCTGTGTTCAGCCTGGCGTTGTTATCGCCCGGCGTCACCCAAACGGCCGGCAGTGCGTTTGGTTTGAGTACCAGCGGGCGCGAGACCAACTTCATCTCCAACGGAGGCCGCAACTCCACCGCCGACATCCTGATCGATGGCGTCAGCCAGACCAGCAATGAAAACAACAGCGGCATAACCCAGGCGCTATACGTCCCCGAAGTCGATGCCGTGGAAGAGTTCAAAGTACAGCAAAACACGTATAGCGCCGATGTCGGCTTTGGCGGCAACACGGTGATCAACGTTGTCACCAAGTCCGGAGGGAATCAGTTCCACGGCAGCTTGTTCGAATTCCTGCAGAACTCCTCGCTCAACGCCAATATGTGGTTCAACAATCTCAATGGAGTGAAGAAGTCTCCCTCGAAGCAGAATCAGTTCGGCGGGACAATCGGCGGACCCATTCGCAGGGACCATACGTTCTTCTTTTTCGATTACCAGGGCACCCGGACACGAAGCACCCGCACGGCGAATGCCGGTGTCCCCAGCGTCGCGGAACGGCAAGGCAACTTCGGTGAGGTGTGCACCCGGGTCGGTGGCGCCTTCGATGCGCAAGGCCAATGCTCCGCGGCATCGGGCCAGATCTGGGACCCCTATAGCGGTGTATTCGACAGCAAACTCAACGGGGCGGTCCGCAGCGCCTTTGTTCCGTTCAACAATCTTGCGACCTACACTAGTCCTGGAAATCCCAAGCTCGCAGGTACTCCGTATGCGCTGGCCCCGAAGGCCGGCAACTTGATCGATCCGGTGGCATTCAAGATGATGCAGTATTTCCCGCTACCCAACATCGCCGTGGGCACACCCGCCTACAATTACCTGAACAATTGGATCGGAACCAATGGCAACCGCAGCAACGATAACCGTTACGACGTCAAGATCGACCACCGGCTCAGCGATGCCAGCATGCTATCAGGGCGAATTTCACATGAATTCGGGCACAGCGAAGGCGTCAACTGCTTCGGAAACGTCGCCGATCCATGCACGTCGGGGCCGAATAACGGGCCTACCTGGTCGGGTTCACTGAATTTCAACCACACCTTCAGTCCGACGTTGGTCTTGACGGCCACCTACGGCTATGCGCGCAACGTCGCCAATACAACGGGCGTCGCGTCAGACTTCCCCGACTTCAACCCGGTCACAACGCTCGGCTTGCCGCCCTATATTTTGACATCCGGGCACATCGCCACACCGGACATCTCACTCGGCAACGGCTATCAGTCCGTGGGGAGCCAGTCCCTGGGATCCCGTGAGTTTTCCATTCTACAAAATCCGCTGGATACCCACACTCTCAACACCAGCGTGGACAAGATCAAGGGAAAGCATGAGTTCAAGATCGGCTACGAGGTCCGTCTGCATCGGATCAGCTTTCTGCAGGTCGGAGCCCCGGAAGGGGATTTCAGCTTCTCGCTCTCCGGCACTTCGCGTACTCCCAGTGGCGGCACGGGGGGCGACGCTCTGGCATCCCTGCTGACCGGTTTTCCACAAGGCGGGAACGGGTACGACGTTGACGTTGCCATATCGACGCAGAGCTTCGCGCACGCCTGGTATTTTCAGGACAACTGGCGCCCTACAGGCCGGTTGACCGTTAATCTGGGCCTACGCTATGAGTTACAGTTGCCGCGTACCGAGCGATATAACCGCCAGAGTTGGCTCGACCCGAATGTGGTGTCACCGCTGCAGGTTCCGGGTCTCCCGCAATTGAAGGGAGGGGTGGTCTTTGCGAGCGACAGCGATCGGTATGCCTACAATACGGATTTTGCCAATTGGGGGCCTCGCATCGGAATCGCGTACCGTACCTTCAAAGATACGGTGATCCGCACCGGCTATGGCATCTTCTTCGACCCGATCAAGGGCGCCGCGTCGGGCACGGGCGGTGGCGGATTCTACGGTTTCAACTTCCAGACTCCACTGATCACCACCTACCAGGGCGACGGGGCGACGCCTTTTGGCCGCCTTTCAAATCCATTTCCGCAAGGCATTCAATTGCCGCCCGGAAGCTCGCAAGGTTTGTTGACGGGCATCGGCCAGGGCATCAGCGACCCGATCCGCACCCAAAATCAGAGCCCGTACATCCAGACCTGGAACTTCGGACTGCAGCATGAATTCCGGGGCGGAATTCTCGGGGACCTGAACTATGTCGGCACCAAGGGAACCCATCTGTATTTTGGCGGAGCTACCAACTTGAATTTCCTCGGCCCGTTTGTTGAGAGTGCAACTCCCGCCCAGATCACGCAACTCAACACCAAAGTCCCGAATCCGTTTTACGGCATCATTACAGACCCGAATAGTAACCTTTCGAATCCCACCGTAAGCTACAATCAACTGCTCCGGCCCTTCCCGCAGTTTACAGGGTTCTCTGGAAACGATCCGCCGGTCGGGAACTCCGTTTATCATGCGCTGCAACTCCGGGTAGAGAAGCGATTCTCCAAAGGACTACAGTTGCTGGGCACCTACGTCTGGTCGAAATCTATCGACGACTCGTCGGTTTCTTGTAATTGCGTCCGGTTTCTGGGCGGCCGAAGCAGCCTGCAAGACCCCAACCGGCGTGACCTGGAGCGCGCGGTCTCGGGCTATGACATTGCTGACGTGTTCCAGTTCTCGTACGTGTACCAATTCCCGTTCGGCAAAGGCCAGAAGTGGGGCGGCAATTGGAACGGCTACGTGGATGCGGTACTGGGCGGCTGGCAAACGAACGGGATATGGCGATTCGACGATGGCATGCCTATCTCGCTCAGTCTGAGCACTTCGCAGGCGCTTCCGACCTACGGCGGCCAGCGGCCCAATCTGGCGCAGACCCTGACCCGGAACAACGGCGCCAATTGGCTGAACCAGTACTTCGCGGATCCGCAGGCAGCCGTTCAACCTGCGCCGTTCACACTGGGGAACGCTCCGCGCAATATCGACACGGTGCGGACTCCGGGCACGGCCACCACGGCCCTGTCGGTCTTCAAGCAGTTTCACCTGACGGTTTTACGCGAGGGCTCGCTGTTGGAGTTCCGCGCCGAAGCTTTCAATGCCCTGAACCATCCGCAGTTCGGGGGACCGAACACGACCGTCGGCACGACGGCGTTTGGCAAGGTGACGTCACAGGCGAACATCCCGAGACAGGTGCAGTTTGGGTTAAAGCTGTACTTCTAGGCCTGCCGCCACGCCGGTTCAGTTAGACTTTGTGTGTTTGATGTGGCGCACGCTCTCTAGCGTGCCGAGTCCGCACCTTCGAAAACCTACCGCACCCGCTGTGTTGCACCGAGTGGCACAGGCATTCTTGCCTGTTTTTATGGGCGCGGGATCGCCCACCAAGGCGATGAAAGCAGTGAGTGGAGTAGGCGGTTTCGCCTGCTCGGCAGGCCAACGGCCTGCTCCACTCTACCTCACACCACGGAAGGTTTTTCGAGAGTGTGTTGCACTTAGACAAATACCCTGATGTTTCAATCCGGTCCTTGCCCGGCTGCCGGGCAGGAAACGCTGTTGCGGACTCTTGTGTTCCAGTCCGGGGCGCTTTGCTAACTAACTGATTGATTCTGGTTGATTTAGCCGGGCAACCGGGTCTGCGGACTCTTCTTCTCGACAGAGGATATATCCTGGATATATAATGGTCGCAAGCTGAAAGGAACCACTTCAGGGAGGTATTTCCGATGACAATTTCGAAGCTATGGATCACGTCGATACTGCTGTCCATCTCGCTGCTTGAGGCGCCGGTTTTGCGGGCGCAAGTGTACGCCGGCACCTTGACCGGCGTTGTGTCGGATCCTTCGGGCGCGGTCGTACCCGGCGCGCAAGCGGTGTTGACCGACGAACAGAAGGGCTTCAAGTATTCGGCCGCCACCGACACGGGCGGCCGCTACGTGCTCCGCAGTTTGCCGCCGGGAAACTATAGCCTTCTGGTGTCCGCTCCAGGGATGCGATCTTACAGCCAACCTGGCATCACGTTGACCATCGGTCAAAACGCGCAAGTCAACGTCAAGTTTGAACTGCAGGGCACGGCCGAAACGGTCACCGTTGCCGAGACCGCGCCCCTTCTGCAGACGCAGGACGCATCCACCGGACAACTCGTCAATCGGAAATTCATTAACGATCTGCCGCTCACCAGCCGCTCTGTTTTCAACCTGGCGCAGTTGTCGCCCGGCGTTACTCAACCGGCCGGGAACGCATTCGGCTTGAATCAGGGCGACACGAACTTCATCTCCAATGGAGGCCGGAACTCCACGGCGGACATCCTGATCGATGGCGTCAGCCAGACCAACAACGAAAACAACAGCGGCGTAACCACCTCCCTATACACCCCCGAGGTCGATGCCGTGGAAGAGTTCAAAGTACAGCAGAACACGTATAGCGCCGATGTCGGCTTTGGCGGCAACACCGTGATCAACGTCGTCACCAAGTCCGGATCGAATCAGTTCCACGGCAGCCTGTTCGAATTCCTGCAGAACTCCGCGCTCAACGCCAATGACTGGTTCAACAATCAAAATGGGGTGAAGATCTCTCCCACCAAACAGAATCAGTTCGGCGGGACAATCGGCGGACCGATCCGCAAAGATAGGACGTTTTTCTTTTTCGATTACCAAGGCACCCGAACACGAAGCACAAGCACCTCGAACGCCGGCGTCCCCAGCGTCGCGGAACGGCAAGGCAACTTCGGTGAGGTCTGCACCCGGGTCGGTGGCGCCTTCGATGCGCAAGGCCAATGCTCCGCGGCATCGGGCCAGATCTGGGACCCCTACAGCGGCGTGTTCGACAGCAAACTCAACGGGGCGGTCCGCAGCGCCTTTGTTCCGTTCAATAACCTTACGACCTACATCAGCCCTGGAAACCCCAAGCTCGCGGGCACGCCGTATGCTCTGGCCCCGAAGGCCGGTAACTTGATCGATCCGGTGGCATTCAAGATGATGCAGTATTTCCCGCTGCCCAATGTCGCGGTGGGCACGCCCGACTACAATTATCAGAACAACTGGATCGGTGCCAGTACCAGCCCCAGTACCGACAACCGTTTCGACGTCAAGATCGACCACCGGATCGGGGACGCCAGCATGTTGTCGGGCCGCATCTCACATGCTTTCGGGAACGAAGAAGACGCGAACTGCTTCGGGAACGTCGCCGATCCATGCACGTCCGGGCCGACCACCAACAATGCGTGGTCGGGTTCGCTGAACTTCAATCACACCTTTGGCCCGACGTTGGTGATGACCGTTACATACGGCATGGCGCGCAACTTCAGTTATGACGCGGGCGTCGCTGCCGATTTCAAAGACTTCAACCCGGTCACAACGCTCGGCCTGCCCCCCTACATTTTGACCTCGGGACAAATCGCCACGCCGACTCTCTCACTCGGCAACGGCTATCAATCCGCAGGCAGCCAGTCCCTCGGATCCCACGAGTTTTCCATCCTGAAATATCCGCTCGATACTCACACCCTCAACACCAGCGTGGACAAGATCAAAGGGAAGCATGAGTTCAAAATCGGCTACGAAGGCCGCTTTCATCGCATCAGCTTTCTGCAGGCCGGATACCCGGAAGGGGATTACACCTTCTCGCTCTCCGGCACTTCGCGCACTCCCAGTGGCGGCACTGGTGGCGACGCTCTGGCGTCCCTGCTGATTGGTTTTCCACAAGGTGGAAACGGGTACGGCATTGACGTCGCGGTAACGACGCAGAATTTCGCGCACGCCTGGTATTTCCAGGACAACTGGCGCCCTAAAGGCCGGCTGACCGTCAATCTCGGCCTTCGCTATGAACTAACGCTGCCGCGCACTGAGCGATACAACCGGATGAGCTGGATCGACCCGAATGTGACGTCGCCATTGCAGGTTCCCGGTCTTCCGCAACTGAAGGGGGGACTTGTATTTGCGAGCGATAACGAACGCTCTCCGTACAATACGGATTTCAATAACTGGGGGCCCGCGCGTCGGAATCGCGTATCGCACTTTCAAAGATACGGTGATCCGAACCGGCTACGGCATCTTCTTCGATCCCATCAAGGGCGCGGCGGCGGGCACTGGAGGCGGCGGTTTCCAGGGCTTCAACTTCACCACTCCGCAGGTCCGGACCTATCAGAGCGACGGCGCCACGCCCTTTGGCCGCCTTTCGAATCCCTTCCCGCAGGGTATTCAGTTGCCGCCCGGAAACTCGCAAGGATTATTAACAGGCATCGGCCAGAGCATCAGCGGTCCGGTGCGCTATTGGAACCAGAGCCCGTACATTCAGACCTGGAACTTCGGGTTGCAGCATGAATTTCGTGGCGGCATCCTCGGGGATCTGAATTACGTCGGCACCAAGGGAACGCACTTGTATTTTGGCGGCGGTACCAGCTTGAATTACCTCGGCGCGTCGGTTGAGAGCGCAACACCCGACCAAATCACGCAACTCAACACGTTCGTTCCAAATCCCTTCTATGGCATCATTACGAACCCGAATAGTAGCCTTTCGGCCCCCACCGTAGCCTACAACCAACTGCTCAGGCCCTATCCAGAATTTACGGGATTCTCCGGAAACGATCCGCCGGTCGGGAACTCCATTTATCATGCGCTGCAACTCCGGGTAGAGAAGCGGTTCTCCAAGGGACTGCAGGTGCTGGGCACATACGTCTGGTCGAAGTCTATCGACGACTCGTCGGTGTCTTGCAATTGCACGCGATTTCTCGGCGGCGGAACGAGCCTGCAGGACCCCAACCGCCGGTACCTGGAGCGTTCGGTCTCGGGCTATGACATTGCACATGTCTTCCAGTTCTCGTACGTGTACCAGTTCCCCTTGGGCAAGGGCCAGAAGTGGGGCAGCAATTGGAACGGTTTCGTGGATGCGGTGCTGGGCGGCTGGCAGACCAATGGCTTGTGGCGATTCGACGATGGCATGCCCATCGCTCTCTCTGTGAGCACTTCGCGGGCGCTTCCAACCTACGGAAGCCAGCGGCCCAATCTGGCGCAGACCCTGACCCGGAACAACGGCGCCAATTGGCTGAACCAGTACTTCGCGGATCCGCAGGCAGCCGTTACTCCGCCGCCCTTCACGCTAGGGAATGCGCCGCGCGAAATCGACACTGTGCGGATTCCGGGCACGGCAACCACCGCGCTGTCGCTCTTCAAGCAGTTTCATTTGACGGCTCTGCGCGAGGGCTCGCTGTTGGAGTTCCGCGCCGAGGCTTTCAATGCCCTGAACCATCCGCAGTTCGGGCGGCCGAACACCACCGTGGGGTCGGCGGCGTTTGGCAGGGTGACATCGCAGGCGAACACGCCGAGACAGGTGCAGTTGGGGTTGAAGCTCTACTTCTAGGCCAGCGCGGCTTTTGCCGCAAACTGTGGGGCAGGCGGTCGGGGTTTGCCGCCTGCCGGGCGACCCGGTGTTTGGGTCGCCTGCCACGCGGCCGCGCATCGCGGTGGATTCATATTTGATACACTCGGTTTATTCTCCTCCAAGGAAGGTGGCTCGTGAGTTCCAGCAAAGACCCCGAAAACCCCGGCATGAAACCAAAGAACAAATCGAAATTTTCACGACGCGGATTTCTTTCGAGCGTCGGCGTCACCAGTGGCGCGCTCACCACAGGCATTCTGGAAACTGAAGCGGAGGCGCAATCGACCGCGAAGGTCGCAGGCCCCGGCGAGGTTCCCATCACGCTCCAGATCAACGGCAAGCCGTACAAGGTTTCGGTCGAGCCCCGCGCGACGTTGCTCGACACGTTCCGCAACCGGCTCGACCTTACCGCCGCGAAACGCGTGTGCGATCGCGGGACGTGTGGCGCCTGCACGGTGATGGTGGATGGCAAGGCGATGTATAGCTGCACGATTCTCGCGATCGACGCACAGGGCCGCCAGATCCAGACTCTCGAGGGCATCTCGAACGAGCGCAAGCCGCATCCGGTCACCAAAGCTTTCGTCAACAACGATGCGCAACAGTGCGGCTACTGTACGCCCGGGTTCGTTATGGCCGCGAAAGCGTTCCTGGACCGCAACCCCAGCCCCACTTACGAAGACGTGAAGAAAGGCCTTGGCGGCAACACGTGCCGCTGCGGCACTTACATGGGAATTCGCAAGGCCGTACTGGAAGCGGCCAAAGAGATCAGAGGAGGTAGCAATGCCTGAATATAGCTGGCCGCCGATGGACAAACGGCGGGTGATGGGTAAGCCCCTCAATCGCCTGGACGGTATCGCCAAGGCGAGCGGAGCGGCCAAGTACAATTCGGATCTTCATCCCGGCGGGATGTTGTTCGGCGCGCTACTCACCTCACCCTACGCCCACGCTACGGTGAAAAGCATCGACGTGAGTGAAGCAAAGGCCCTGCCGGGTGTGACGGCGGTGCGTGTCATCATCCAGCCGGGAGCTGAAGTGCAATGGGCCGGCGCGGAAATCGCCGCGGTTGCAGCCAAAACCGAAGAGATCGCCAATGATGCCGTGCGCAAGATCAAAGTGGATTACGATGTCTTGCCCCATGTCGTTCGCGAAGAGGACCTCTCGAAGGTCGGCAACCGCGCCAAACCCGCCGGAGAGCAGAGCGTCGGCGATCCCGACAAGGCTTTTCAGGAGGCTGACGTGGTGAGCGAAGGCCACTACGGTATTCCTGTAATCACGCACTGCTGCCTGGAGCCGCACGGCCAGACCTTTGCCTGGGGCAATGGGAAGGACCAAATGCAGTATTGGCCGTCTACCCAGAACGTCTCGTCGATCGGCGGCGATCTGGGCCGCGCCTTGAACGTCCCTGCCGCGAACATACACGTCCACATGGACTACATGGGTGGCGGCTTCGGCAGCAAGTTCCCCGCCGATTTGTGGGGCGTCGAATGCGCTCGCCTTTCACAGGAAAGCGGCGGCAAGCCCGTGAAGCTGTTTCTCGACCGTGCCACGGAGTTGACCATCGCGGGCAATCGCCCGTCGGTCTTTGGCGATGTGAAGGTCGGCGCAAAGAAGGACGGCACCATCACGGTCTGGGATTCTAAAACTTGGGCTTCTGGCGGCCTCGGGGGAGGCGGCGTCAATCCGACGATTTATCCCTACGTCTTTAACGACATTCCCAACCGGCGCATGAATCATACGGCGGTTTCGATTAACGCCGGCAGCGCTCGGGCGTGGCGAGCCCCCAATCACCCGCAGGCGTGCTACATCACGTCTTCGGCCTTCGAGGATCTCGCGGCCAAGCTCAAGATGGATCCTCTCGATCTGTGGCTCAAGAATCTGAACTACACAAAGCGCCCGGAAGTCTATCGCGCTCAGTTACAGAAGGCCGCTGAGCTGATCGACTGGAAAAAGAACTGGCACCCGCGAGGCGATTCGGGCAAAGGTCCAATCCAGCGCGGTATGGGTCTCGCCATTCACACTTGGGGCGGAGCGGGTCACGCGAGTAAGTGCCGGACCACCATTCATCCGGACAGCTCGGTTGAAGTGGAACTGGCCTCCCAGGATCTCGGCACCGCGACTCGCACCATGGTAGCCATGATTGCAGCCGAGACGTTCGGGCTGCCTGTTACTCAGGTCAAAGTGAAGATCGGCGATAACTCCTATCCGAACTCCGGCGGCTCGGGTGGCTCCACCACCATCGGCGGCGTCACCTCATCCACGCGTAAATCCACAGTCAATGCGCTGGACAAGCTTTTTAAGCTGGTCTCCGAAGCGATCCATGTTCCGGAGGATCAACTCGAAGCGGTGGATGGCCGAATCCGCCAAAAAGGCAATCCCGACAAGGGAATGAGTTGGCAGCAAGCCTGCGCCAAGCTCGGTGTCGACACGATTTCCGAGATGGGCGAGAACGATCCGCGCGCGGCGCCCAAGGAGGGCCTGAACACTGGCGGAGTCGGTGGCGCTCAGATGGCGGATGTCTCGGTCGATATCGAAACCGGCGTGGTCAGGATGAACAAGATCGTGGCTGTTCAGGACTGCGGTCTGGTAGTGAATCCGAAAACTGCTGAAAGCCAGGTGTTCGGCGCGTGCATTATGGGCGTCTGCTCCGCGCTCATCGAAGAGCGCATTATGGACCAGCAGATCGGCCGCGTGCTCAATCCCGACATGGAATTCTACAAGCTCGCGGGGATCAATGACATCGGCGAGATTATCGTTCACATGGACATCACGCCCGAACATGATAAACGCGGCGTAATCGGACTGGGCGAGCCGCCGGCGGTCGGTTGTGTCGCCGCGATAGCCAATGCAGTTGCCAACGCGATCGGCGTCCGGGTACCGCAGGTGCCTCTCACTCCGATGCGCGTATTGAGCGCTCTCGAAAGGAGGTCAGCCTGATGCAATCGTTTGAATACGCAAGTCCCGCCAGCTTACAGGAAGCTCTCGCGCTGCTCGGCGCCAAGTGGGGTGAAGCGGATGTGCTCGCCGGGGGCACGGACCAGATCACCCTGATGAAGGATTACATTCACAAGCCCAAGCGGGTCGTGAACGTGAAGGGGATTCACGAGTTGCACGGTATTCAGCGTACCGCGCAAGGGCTGCGCATCGGCGCGACCACCACGTTTGACGAGATGGCATCGGACCGTTCGCTCCGGGATGAGTACCCGGCGCTGGCCACCGCGGCTGCCGGTATCGCGGGTCCTCAAATCCGCAATATGGGAACCCTGGGTGGCAACTTATGCCAACGTCCGCGCTGCTGGTATTTCCGGATGGGTTACGGCCTGCTCGCCCTCAAAGACGGGAAGAGCCTGGTACCCAATGGACGGAATCAGTATCACGCAATTTTCGGCGGCGGACCGGCTTACTTCGTCAGCCCATCGAGCCTCGCCCCCGCGCTGATTGCGTTTGGGGCCAAGGTAAAGCTGGTGTCCAAATCAGGTAGCCGGTTGCTTCCGATCGATAAATTCTTCGTGAATCCACAGAGCCCGGACACGCGCGAGATTGCGTTGCTGCCGAATGAGATTCTGACCGAGGTCCAGGTGCCCCCGGCGCGTGGCGTTCGCAGCGCCACCTACGAAGTGCGCGAGAAAGACGCCATGGAATGGCCCCTCGCGATGGCCACGGTCGCCCTACAGATGAATGGCAACGCGGTCGGCAAAGCCAGTATTGTTCTGGGACATGTCGCCACCACGCCTTGGATCGCCGCCGATGCAGCCAATGGACTCAGCGGAAAGACACTCAGCGACGATGTGATCGAGCAAGCCGCGAAGGCAGCAGTGATGGGCGCAAAACCGCTGAGTGAAAACGGCTACAAGGTGCAGCTCGCACGCGTGGCTGTCAAGCGGGCCTTACAGGAGGCCGCGGGCCGGGCCTGATGGACCGAGAGCGCTCGTCCCTCACACGCCTCGACGATGACCGTTGCGACCACCTCCGCTGGAAAGGCCTGTACGTCGAAGCGGAATGGGACCCCACTATTCCGCACTCCGGTGACCGCCTGTTCTGGTGCCACAAAACCCAGCAGTGCCTGGGGCCAGACGGCAAACTGGTGGATGATTACGAATGCAACCCGGCACGGAAGTGCTATAAGCCGTTTTAATTTAATCTGCGCCGCGTCACGCTGGTAAACTTGAGATGCATAGATAGGCTCTTCTTTACGAAGCGACCGTCCGAGAATGCTTTCGATGACAGGGCGCGTATCCGGTGGAAGTTCCGCGACTCTGCGTAGCGCTCCATCTTGCAGGAGTGAACCCTCCAGGGGCGAGTTGTTGTTTCGCCTAGTTTAGGAGAGGTTGTACTTGCCCGAAGCGGCCGGTCCTACGCGGTCATTGAGGGATCGCCAGCAAGACTGCAGACGAGGTCCGTGACCTCGCGCACGCTTTAGAATTAGCAGTGCAACACGTGTCGAAGAGCGGTCCGGCGGATGGTAAACCGTATCCGATGTATTTCTAACACCCCAGGAGAGTCCGGCCTCTAAGGTGGCCGGAGTGATGGTCGCGAAAACCTCACTATTACCAATCGTCAGGCCGCTCGGATCCGTCAGGGTGACGTTTGAATCGGCGTAAGTCGCGAACCCTTGAAGAGTGGCATGGAATTGATTTGGGACCAGAAGTGACGCCGACGCAAGCGATCCGTAACCGAGAATGACCGGAATGGTCAGCGACAAGCGCATCGGCGATTTTACTTCATATTTTTTCCTTAACTTTGATTGAGAATTTTGGGCTGCCGCTGAGTATACAACACTACCCCGTCATCCGGCGCTTCCGCAGTTCGTCGAAGCTTACTGCGATTATGATCACTGCGCCGATGATTACCTGCTGCCAGTAGGGATTCGTTCCCAATAGGTCGCTGCCGTTTGAAAGCAGACCCATAATGAATGCGCCGATCAGGGTCCCTAACACGCTGCCCTCGCCGCCACGCAGGCTGCCGCCTCCAATCACGACGGCCGCGATGGCCTGCAGCTCGTAGCCTTGGCCGCCGGTCGGCTGGCCCGTCATCAGGCGGGACGCCTCGATCATTCCAGCCAATCCTGTGAGCAGACCCGCGATTCCGTAAACCGCAATCGTGTGAAAGGACACCGGGACTCCCGCGTAGAACGCGGCGTCCGGATTGCTGCCGATCGCGAAGGAGTAGCGCCCCAGCCGCGTATGCTCCAGCACAACATGCATTACCAACGCGCACAGCAGCAGTATCCACAGCACGAATGGCACATGTAGCAGCGTTCCTTCGCCCAGATACGAAAAGCTCTGCGGGATGTCATGGACCGGCAGGCCGTTGGAGACGATCAGCGCCAGTCCTCGAAAAATACCCATGGTGCCGAGAGTCACGATAAATGGGTTGATCCTCAGTGATGTGATCATCGCGCCGTTTGCCACGCCGCAAGCTGTGCCCACGGCGATGCCGATCAGCATTCCGCTTGGAATGCTAGCTTTGTGCTCCATCGCCATGGTTCCCAGCAGCCCTCCCATGGCCAGAATCGATCCGACGGAGAGGTCGATACCGCCCGCGATGATGACTAGCGTCATGCCGAGCGCCATGATGTTGATCACGGCGGTCTGGCGTACCACGCTCGATAAATTCGTCGCGGTCAGAAAGTTAGGTGATGCGATCGAAAGCGTGATGAATAAAGCGATCAGAGTGAGAAACGGCAGCAGCCGTTGAATCATGGCACGCGCTCCGGGGCAGTCGTGGCGCTAATATCACCCGTGGTTGAACTGATATCAAACGCCGCGTAGCGCATAATCTGTTCCTGCGTTGTGCGTCCGGGCAGCTCGCCGGTGATGCGGCCCTGGCGCATAACCAGAATCCGGTCGGCCACCTGGATCAGCTCCGCCATTTCCGAGCTGACCATCAGGATGGCCGCACCGGCGCGCGCCAGCGAGTCCATCACTTCGAAGACTTCCACCTTGGCGCCGACGTCGATGCCGCGGGTCGGCTCGTCAAACAGAAAGACCTTTGCGCCATGCACCAGCCATTTTGCGATCACCACCTTTTGTTGATTTCCGCCGCTCAGCCGCCCGGCGCGTTGTTTCGGCGAATCCGCCTTAATGCGCAACTTCCGCATGTATTCGGCGGCAAGCTGCTTCTCGCTGCCCAGCCGCAGAAATCCCAGATTGCTCACCTGAGGCAAGCTGGCCAGAGTGAGATTGTACCCGAGCGACAGGCCGGTTGCGAGGCCGGTCCGCTGGCGATCTTCCGGAATCAGCGCAATCCCGGCGCGCACCGCATCGCGCGGAGAATGGATGTGCACGGGCCGGCCGCCAATCCACATGTTGCCGCTGTCCATCCTATCGATCCCGAACAACACGCGGCATAGCTCCGTGCGGCCGGCCCCAATCAATCCTGCCATCCCGACGATCTCACCCGCGCGCAGAGTAAAGCCGATATCGCCCAGCAACGGCTGGCGCGTGAGTTTCTCGACGCGAAGGATCTCCTGGCCCGGCGGTAACGGCTCACGCTGGTAGATGGCCGTGACCTCGCGCCCGACCATATGGCGAATGATGTCCTCGGTGGAAAGGCCGCCCAGCGGGCCCGCGTGAACTGTCTCGCCATCCCGCAGGATCGTAATTCGATCTCCTATTGCACGCAGTTCCTCCAGTCGATGCGTGATGTAAATCACCCCCATCTGGCGCTCACGCAAGGTGCGGACGATCCGGAACACTTCTTCGGTTTCGCTCTCGGATAACGAGGACGTGGGCTCGTCGAAAATCAGCAGACTCGATCCCTGTTGAATCGCACGGCAAATTTCGACCAACTGCTTACCGGCCGGACTGAGCTTGTCCACGCGCCAGTGGGCTTGCAGAGGAAAGTGATGTTCCTCGATCAGGCGCGCTGCCTGCTGGATTGCTTTGGAGCGGTTCACCCACCCGAGCGGCAAGCGCTCTCCACGCCCGAGAAAAATGTTTTCAGCCACGGAAAGATGCGGCGCCAGCAGGGATTCCTGATGTACCATCGCGATCCCGTTCGCGGCCGCTTCCGAGGGATTGCGGAAGCACGCCGGCTTCGCTCGCCACAACATCTCGCCGCCATCGTAGTCCTGCATACCCGCGACGATCTTCATCAGCGTGGACTTGCCGGCGCCATTCTCGCCCATCAGCAAGTGCACTTCGCCCGCATTCACTTCCAAATTGCCGGAGCGGAGGGCGGCTACACCGCCGAACCGCTTTTGAATTGCCTTTAGCTGAAGGAGCATGCTGGAATGTACCGACTATCGTACTACCGCCTGGGCCATTTGCAATTCGGACGTTTATATACCTTTACGTTTCTTGGCAATACTCCCTTCAAGTATTACTGTACTATTCGTACTGATGACCTGAAAATAACGATTCGTCAGAAGAATCTGTGGGTGAGTTCCGGCTCAGGCAACTTGCCAAGTGAATGATATAGGGCCAGTTCGGTGACTCTGAAGGTTCGGAACCCGTAGGATTTTCTCATAGTGACTTTCGCTTTGTTGTTCAGGCCCTCGATGACACCGCTGGAGAACTCTTTCCGAGCGCGAAAATAGTTAAGGATGAGATCGCGGTGTGCGCGTAATGTTCTGGCGACT
>JBPCOQ010000079.1:0-33484 GCA_051000095.1 Bryobacteraceae bacterium
GCAAAGCAATGCCGAAGGGCGGGCGAAACGCCCACTCCACTCAGTTTCCGATACTTCTCAGAAACCCACCGCTAAGTGGTTCATTCTGAGTGGGGCAGGCAATTTGCCTGCCCAGGGGCAAAGCAATGCCGAAGGGCGGGCGAAACGCCCACTCCACTCAGTTTCCGATACTTCTCAGAAACCCACCGCTAAGTGGTTCATTCTGAGTGGGACAGGCAATTTGCCTGCCCAGGGGCAAAGCAATGCCGAAGGGCGGGCGAAACGCCCACTCCACTCAGTTTCCGATACTTGTGACGACCCCCGTCGCTCCCGCTAAAGCATGTCCCACTCTCGTCGAACTTCGAAGCCTTTCCAGATCTCGTACACGGCTGGATAAACCAGCAATTCGAGAAGAAATGAAGTGAAAATTCCGCCAATCATTGGGGCCGCGATACGCCTCATCACATCCGAGCCAGCTCCATGCGACCACATGATTGGCGCCAGGCCAAGGAACATGACAGCCACCGTCATGACCTTCGGCCTGAGGCGTTTCACCGCGCCGTCTTCGATGGCAGCGCGCAGGTCCGCCATTCCGCGCATCTGGCCGGCCTGCTTGCGGGCTTCGTAGGCGAGCTCCAGATAGAGCAGCATGAATACGCCAGTCTCCGCATCGACACCCAGTAGCGCGATCAGCCCCACCCACACGGCGACGCTCATGTTGTACCCGAGCAGGTAAAGGAACCAGATCGCCCCGATCGCGGAAAACGGTACCGCCAACAGCACGATCATGGTTTTCGCAAATGAACCAGTATTGAAGTAGAGCAGCAGGAATACGATTGCCAGAGTGATCGGAACAACCAGGCGAAGACGTTCCGTCGCGCGCTGCAAATATTCGTATTGCCCGCTCCAAACCAGCCGGTACCCCGGCGGTAGCTGGACCTGCCGTCCTACCACATCTTGGGCCTGCCGCACGTAGGTGCCGAGATCGACGCCCGCGGTGTCCACGTAGACAAAACCGGCCAGGAATCCCTCTTCGTTCTTGATCATCGGCGCTCCCGAGCGAACCGTGATGCTGGCGAGCTCCGTCATTGGAACTTGCGCGCCATCGGGCGTTGGGACCAGAACCCGGCTAAGCTGAGCGATGTTCTGACGCAGCCCGCGAGCGTAGCGCACATTCACCGGATAACGTTCCCGCCCTTCCACCGTCATGGTCACGTCCCGGCCGCCGATGGCAGCCTCCATGATGTTGTTCACCTGCGCGACCGTCAGGTTGTAGCGCGCCGCCTGTTCGCGCTTCACTTCAAAATCGATGTAGTAGCCTCCGGTGACCCGCTCGAAGAAGGCGCTGCGCGTTCCGGGAACACTTTGCAGCACCTTCTCAACCTGTAACCCGATCTTCTGAATCTCGCCGAGGTTCGGCCCCAGGACTTTCACGCCGACCGGTGTGCGAATGCCGGTGGTGATCATATCGATGCGCGTTCGGATCGGGAATAGCCACGCGTTCGCAAAAGAAGGGATCTGGACCGCCTGGTCCATTTGTCCGATCAGCGACTCCCAGGAAATGGGTTGCCGCTCGGGCCAGAACCGCCGCAGAGCCGGTTTCGAGAATTCAGGCGCCCAGCCTGAATACCACCGCGAGACCCGCACCTTCGGCCATTGGTCCTCGGGCTTCAGCACGATTGTGGTCTCCACCATGCTGAGCGGAGCCGGGTCGGTCGCCGTGTTCGATTTGCCGATCTTGCCGTAGATGCTCTGGACCTCCGGAAACTGGCGAAGCAGCTTATCCTGGATCTGAAGATACTTCCCCGCCTCCGTGATCGAGATTCCCGGCAGCGTGATCGGCATGTACAGGATGGAACCTTCATTCAGCGGCGGCATAAACTCGGAGCCAAGCTTCCGGTAAGCGGGGATCGATCAGCACGACGGCCGCGATCGCCAGTAAGATCACGACCCAACGAAACTTCAGAACGACTCGCACGATCGGATGATAGAGGCGCATCAGCGGGCGGCTGATCGGGTGCCGCTCTTCGCTGTGGATCTTGCCAACCAACACCGCGTTCACCAGACGCGCTACCCAGCGCGGCCGGAACCGGAGCTCTTCGGTTCTCATGAACAGTAGGCGGACGGCGGGGTCGAGAGTAATTGCGAGGACTGCCGCGATCCCAATCGAGAAATTCTTAGTGAACGCAAGAGGCTTGAACAGACGACCCTCCTGATATTGCAGGGCGAAGATCGGCAGGAACGCGACCGCGATCACGAGCAAAGAAAAGAAACTCGGCGCGCCCACCTCCTTGACGGCATCGATCACCACCCGCCGCCCGGAGCCAGGCCGGCCCGCCGCTTCCCAATGCTCCAGCTTCTTGTGCGTCTGCTCGACCACAACGATCGAAGCGTCCACCATCGCGCCGATAGCGATCGCGATTCCGCCGAGCGACATGATGTTCGCGGTTAATCCGGTAGCCTGCATGGGGATGAACGACAGGATCACGGCAATCGGAATCGTGACGATCGGAATGATTGCACTGGGGAAATGCCACAGAAAAATAAGAATCACCAGGCTAACGATCACTAGTTCTTCGATCAGCGTGTGCCGAAGCGTCTCGATGGAGCGATCGATCAAGTCCGATCGGTCATAGGTGGTGACCAGCTCCACTCCGGCGGGCAAGCTTGACTTCAGCTCGGCGAGTCTGGCTTTTAGCCGGTTGATCACTTCGCGGACGTTTTGACCATAGCGAACAATCACCGTGCCACCGGTTACCTCGCCTTCGCCGTTCAGATCGGCGATGCCGCGCCGCATTGCCGGTCCTAGCTCGACACGGGCCACGTCGCGAATGTAGACGGGCGTCCCGCTCGCATCGGCCATGAGCGGCAGGTTTTCAATGTCTCTGAGCGAGCTGATATATCCGCGTCCACGGACCAGGTATTCCTTGCCGGTCATTTCGAGGCTGCGCGCGCCAACTTCGCTGTTGCCGTTCCGCACAACCTCGATCACGCGGCTGAGAGCGATATTGTGAGCAAGCAGGCGATTCGGATCGATATTGACCTGATACTGTTTCACGAAGCCGCCGACGGTCGCGACTTCGGCTACACCCGGAACGGCTTCGAGCCAGTAGCGAAGGTACCAGTCATTGAACGAGCGCAGTTGCGCCAGATTATTGCGGCCAGTCTTATCCACCAGCGCATATTGAAAAGCCCAGCCGACGCCGGTCGCGTCCGGACCAAGCTTCGGGCTGACACCCTCAGGCAGACTCCCGGTGAGCTTGCTCATGTATTCGAGCACGCGGGTTCGCCCCCAGTAAATATCGGTGCCTTCGTCGAAGATGACGTATACGTAGGAAAAGCCATAATCCGAGCTGCCGCGAACGACACTCACGTGCGGAGCGGACAGCATTGCGGAAACAATCGGGTATGTCACCTGATCCTCAATCAGGTCCGGGCTGCGCCCCGGCCATTCCGTGTAAATGATGACTTGCGGGTCCGAGAGGTCGGGTATCGCATCCAGCGGGATGTGCCGCATGGCCCAGAGCCCGTATAGAGTAAGGCAGATGGTCAGGACAACGATCAAACCCCGGTTGTTGGCTGAGAACTCGATGATGCGGTTGATCATAAAGTCTCGTTATCGAGACGTGATCGTGGTCTTTGCGACCCCGATCAGGCTTTCGTTGCGACGGACGGTTACGGTGGTCTGCCACGTCCAGGCCATCTGAAATTCGATCTGGCCGGCATAGATTCCGCCGCCGGACTCCGCAAGCGTCGCATGCGATGACATGGGAGGCATGCTGCCCATCTGAGGCATGTTCAGAGCGACCTCAACTTGCGCGCCGGTGATTGGATTTCCGGCTGCATCCTTGATGCGTAGCCGGATCGCGTTCCTGCCCGTCTTCGCCGTTGCCGGCTCAAGGACCTCGACCGAAATGTTTTGAGTCGAGGTCCGTGGCTGTGCGGCCTGCCTGGTCGAAGGCTTGCCCATGTCCGCAAAAGCGCCCTTCAATTGGCTATCCGAGTCGATTACAAAGTTTGCGGCGGTCACGACTTTTTCTCCAGCCTTGAGGCCCGCGCCGACACCCACCTTGTCCCCACTAGCCGCCGACACTTTCACGGATCGCGGCTGAATGTAGCCGTTGCCAAGATCGATGAAAACGTACTGCTCCACTCCGGTGTCCATGACGGCATCTTGCGGAACAAGCAGTTGCCGTCCGAGAGGCACCTTCAGGCGCACGTTGGTAAACATTTCGGGTTTCAGCATGAGCCCTGGATTCGGGAACTCGATTCGCACCTGTACGGTTCTCGTTTTCGGATCGAGGAATGGAGAGATGAAATCTACGCGGCCCCGTAGCGCCTGGCCTGCGTACGGCAGATCGACCGCGGCGGTCTGGCCTTTTCTGACGAACGGAAGATCGGCTTCGTAGATCTCGGCCTGCACCCAGACACGCGACAGATCCACAATCGTGAACAGATCTTTTGCCGGATCGACGAAGGCGCCGTGATGATAGGCGGCGCGCTCGGCGATCACGCCGCTCACGGGAGAATAGACCGTAATGGCGCGCTTGATTTTGGCGCTGGTCTCAAGGTCGCGAATTTCGGAATCGGTCACATCCCACAGCCGTAAACGTTCTCGCGCGGCGGCGATCAGGTTTTCGGAGCCGGTGGCGGCCGAAGCCAAAGTGGTGTCGCGAAGAAGGACGCGCGATCGAAGTGCAAGCAGGAAGTCCTGCTCTGTGGCGACAAGGTCAGGGCTATAGATCGTAAACAGAGGCTCGCCGGCGCGGACGGGCTTTCCGACAAAATCGGCGAAGACTTCTTCGATGTACCCGGAAACCTTGGTATGGATGTGGGTGACGCGGGTTTCGTCGTAACCGACTTTGCCGACTGCTCGAATTTCCTTCGCGAGAGCGCCGTATTCGGCCGCGACGGAGCGCATGCCGATCAACTGTTGCTTTTCCGGCGCGACGAAGATGGCGCCGGATTGAGCTTGTGTGGTGTCGCCCGGTGGCAGCGTTGCCGGCGTGGTGGCATGCATCTTAGTTGGCATTGCGGCTGGTACTGCGGCTGGCATTGGCGGGCGGCGGACAAATGCTACGTAACCGAATGCGACGACGGCGACAACCAACACAGGCAAGAATGCCTGTGTCACTGGTGGTTTGATTTTCATTTGGCCTCCCCGATCGGAACCAGCTCCCGGCCAACCGCGGGCTCCAGCCGGGCGATCGCTTGCTCATGCCGGGCCACTTCGTCGTAGTACTGGCGCTGGAGTGTCAGCAGGCTCGTCACATTGGTCAGCGCGTTCAGAAAGTCCACGCTTCCCACCTCGTACGCTGTCGTGCTCGCGTCAACGGTTAGCGAGGCCTGCGGAATGAGCGTTGTCTTGTACAGCTTGAGAACGCGCTCGCTGGATTGAATCGCCAGAAACTGCTCTTTGATTTCGTAGATGGCCTGCTGGCGTGCCGCCCGATAGTTCTGTTTCGCCTCCTCTAAGCGCGACACCGATTCTTCCAAAGCGTAACGTTGCTTGCGAGCGTAATAGATCGGAATCTTCACCTCCGCAGTGGCCATGTAGTAGTCCGGGAAGTTCGATCCTGTATGTTGCCACTGAAAATTAACGCCGAAGTCGGGCCGGAAATCTTTGCGACCGCGGTTGACGCCTGTCGCGCGGGCATCCACCAGTTTCTGCTCGGACCGGACTCGCGGCGTGTCCGGAACCGCCGTGAGCAGTTGCTCGAGGGAAGCCGTGAATGTGCTGGGCGTCCAATCACGAGGCGCTACCAATGAGATGGATGGTAATGCCAACAACGATTCGATTTCGGCCCGAGCCCGATCCCGCTTTTCCCGGAGCATTTCAAGCTGCTGCTCAATGCTCGACAATTCCAATTGAGCTTTCAGGACATCCTGCTGCAAACCCTTGCCGACCGAATAGCGGCTTCGGGCGATCTCTTCGAAACGCGCGAGAACATCGCGGTTCTTCTCAATCACCGTCATCGTTTGAATCGCATCGAGCCAGTCGTACCAGGCCAGCTTTAGCATCGCCGTACGCTCCAGGACGACCGCGCGGTAACTCTGTTTTTCGCTTTCGGCTTCCCGCTGCGCTTCTTCCGAAGCAAGCGCCAGTTTGCCGGGGAACGGCAGATCCTGAGAGACTCCGAATCCTTGATAGGCGAAATTACTTCGATTCAAGGTGGAAAAGGGATGTCCCACGCCGAAATTCGTATAGCTCGCCCTAGGTTCGGGACGCGTCCCCGCTTGCGACGGGCGCTTCGCCGCAGCGTCGGCACGGTGCCGTGCCGCGGCGATCTGGGGGTTGTTGCTAATTAGTTCTGTTACAAGTTCGTTCGGACTAAGAAAACGTTCCTCCGCATGCGCGGCCATAAACGTGGTCGCAACAATGCAGAGGGCGCTCCCGCGCAATTTCGCAGGCATACAGCCTCCTAAAATCAAGAATTCGAAAAGGGAATTCGTGCGCGGGCTAGATCACAAGCGGAAGACTGAACCGGGAACCAAGCGGCGAGCTTGGCGGAGAGTAGGCTAATTCAAAATGCGGTGACAGCGCGCTGCTGAGGACGGGCGAGAAGCACTGCTCGGCCGCGACCACGTAGACGGGCGTGAGAACGTGAACAAGCACCTTGCTTGATGCCGTAACGAAATCGCGACCGTCGGGAGCTGTGCGCTTGCAGCAGTCGTCCGAATCCTTGTTGGGAAGACACTTGCCCTTAGCGCAGCAATCCGCGGCTTGGCGGGTCAGTCCCGTGGTTCCGAAACAGTCGAAAGGAGTGAGGAGCAGGCTTATGCCCATCAACACCACGACCAAGCTGCGGAACTCCCAGCGCATCTAGTCATAATGGTAGCAAAGCGTCTCGGCGGCTAACCGAAAGTTCCAGTAGGATAGAATCCTCTTTAAGGAGGGAGCTGCATGACCAAGCTCACCTTTCTGCTTTTTCTCACGGCGCCCCTGGTTTCCTATGCGCAACCATGTGAGCCATCCACCCAAGTTCGAGACGCGCTCAAAGATACGAAGCGCGAGTCTGGTAGCTCCGTCGATCGGACAGCGGCCATCCGCACGGTCTTGCAGGGATTCCCGAACGATGTCTGGGTGCATCGTGCCTATCAGGACACGTTCCGGCAAGGACCGGTTTACCGCCAGCCCGTTATCGACGAATACAAAGCCCTTCTGTCCAAGCATGCCGGCGACCCAGAATATCTATATCTGTATGGACGCACACTGGTGGGCACCAGGACTCCGGAGGCGATAAGCACTTTCGATCAAGCTCTCGCTAAGGACCCGAAGTATGCGCCCGCTCATCTGTCTTTGGTCGAAATCTATCGTGCTCCCAACTTCAAAGATCCGGACAAAGCGCTGACCAACCTCGAAACATGGATGGATGCCTGTCCAACGCAATTCGAGGGCTTCCATTATCTGGAGCGCATGGACAATTCCCGCTTTACAAGACGCAGCGTCGCGCGCATGCGGACCCTGATCGAGAGCCGGACGGACGCAACCGCGCTCGGCTACTACCGCAACCTATGGACTCTGGAGTTTCAGATGCACCCTGCCCCAGAGTATCCGCAGGTGAAAGAAAACATCCGCAAGGATCTGGCCCGCTTGCGCGAAATGGACGGCGGGGATAAACCGTTCCTCGCGTCTACGCTGCGCGAAGGCTACAAGCTGGTCGATGACAAGGAGGGACTGCAGTGGGTGGCTGAGAAATTCCCGGCCACATCCGCTAACGGCCCGAATGCCGCCATGGAGGCGTATCAGGAGTGGCAAGAGTCGCATCCATATCCACAGTTCAAACCCGGCGAGAAAATCAATCAGGATGCGTCCCAAACCCGCAACAAAGCCCTACTGGAGGCGAGCGCGGAGTGGATTCGGAAATGGCCTGATGACAATTTCGCGTGGTCCCAGCGCCTGATGGCCCTGCAGATGAATCGCGATACTCCCGATGCCGAAGTGGATCGCGTGGCGGAAGGGCTGCGCAAGACGAGCAAGCCGGTCCCGAACGGTTCAACCACGGCGTTTCAGCTCGCGTCGCTGTACCTGCAGCGCAACATGCATTTGAGCGAGATCCCCGAAATGGTGAAAAAAGGCCTGGAGGACCTCGACAAATCACCGGCGTTCCCAAGCTCCGATCTGTATCCTCCGCCGTCCGGCATGAGTATGCAGAGCATGCGGCTGATGAACAGGACCCAGGGGCTGAACACCCTGGTGGACGTCTATCTGAAGACGGATCATCCGGATAAAGCTCTGGAAGGTCTCGCCGACTTGCGCAAGACACTGGATGAGACAAAACCCAACGACTCCGCCAAGGACTTCGAAAAACAGAACTGGGCTCGTCAGGATGGAACGTACTGGGACAAGATGGGACAAGTTGCGGACAAGCAAGGCCGTAAGCTCGATGCATTGACCTACTATCAGAATGAAATTCGCGGTACGCCATCCCCGGGGAATCAGGCAGGCCTCAAGCGCAAGGCGAAAGTTCTTTGGACGGACCTCGGCGGTACCGATTCCGCCTGGGACGCCTGGTTGGCGCGCATTGAGCCCGCGAAAGCAGTCACCACGGCCAGTATCCGGACCGAATGGGAAAAGATGAACAAGCCTCTGCCCGAGCTCGATCTTACGGATATGGCTGGCAAGACCTGGCGCCTTGCCGACATAAAAGGCAAGACGACGCTAATCAATCTCTGGGCGACCTGGTGCGGGCCGTGCAAGATGGAGCTTCCTCACTTGCAGAAGCTCTATGACAAGCTGAAGGACCGTCCGGACGTTCGCATTATCACGCTGAACACGGACGACAATCCCGGCCTGATCGAATCGTTCCTGAAAGAAAATAAGTACACTTTCCCGGTACTGCCGGCGCGTGCCTATGTAGACAAGTTGGTGCCGTCGCTGAGCATCCCGCGAAACTGGATCGTCGATACGCAAGCCGTGCTAAAACTCGAAAGCATCGGCTTCGGCGGCAGCGACAAGTGGCTGGAGAACATGACAGAGACGATCGAAAAGGCCAAGTAGTTGACGTCTCCCACCGTGATTCTCAACGGTCACATCTACGAGAAGCTGTTTTAAACCGGCCAAGTAATTTCATCGCACAGCCGAAGCACCGCCGATTCGGTCTCACAGCTTTATAGGTCACTATAATGAAGCCGGAGCTTTACATGCAAGCAATCACGGGAGAATCCATTCCGATCGTTGTTGGGGGGGAGGAGGACGGCCGCTGGTGCGAGTCTATGCCGGGCGTCATGGCGTATGGTGAAAGTCGCGAGCCGGCGATCGCCGCCGTGCGCGCTCTTGCGTTGCGTGTTGCCGCCGATTGCATCGACCACGGTGAGGAGATACCCGGACCGTTCATGCAGGTTTTCTCCGTGGCATGAGAAGGGGTAGATCGGTCAAAGCAAAGCAACTGCCCGGTTCGTTGCGACGGATCGTATGGGAGATAGCTTGGCAGAAGGGTTCTCATCGCCGCCTCAAGCGTTCAGGATGGCCCAACTACCTAGTTGAGCCTGAAGTCGGCTTGGAGTCGGCAATTTGCACCTGAGTGGCCACTTGGCCGGTCGAAGAGGTAGGCAGGGCACTTTCCGAATGTATTGGTTGACTGCTGGGAATTCAACCATGACGTATTTATGCATTCAGCCCGTCCCCATCACGCTAAGCTATATCCAATGGAAGACCTAAGCTACCCGATCGGAAAATTTCACTATGCCGGCGAAATCACGGACGAGCGCCGCCGTGAGCTGATCGACCAAATTGCCGAGACTCCCGCGAAGCTGCGGGAAGCCGTGGCCGGTCTGGACGACAGTCAACTCGACACGCCCTACCGGCCCGGTGGCTGGACCGTTCGGCAGGTTGTCCACCATGTGCCTGACAGTCACCTGAACAGCTACGTCCGTTTTCACCTGGCGCTGACGGAAGAAGAGCCCGCGGTCAAGGGATACGACGAAAAGCTTTGGGCCGCGCTGCCGGACGCCCGCACCGGACCGATCGCCGTCTCGCTGGCGCTGCTCGATTCGCTACATGAGCGTTGGGTGTTATTGTTGCGATCCATGCAGCCCGGCCAATTTGCGCGGACTTTCCGGCACTCCGATCTCGGCCTGGTCACCCTGGACAGAAACGTGGCGCTGTACGCGTGGCACGGCCGCCACCACGTCGCTCACATCACGGGCTTGCGGGAGCGCATGCAGTGGTAGCTCGCCGGCTGAAGTGCAACACAGACAAGAATGCGCTTGCGCACGATCGTGTCTGTGCCACGTTGATCCTGGTTCCGGTCCTAATCGCTTGCGCTTTCGCCCAGCAGACACCCCGGCCCGAGTTCCCCGAACCTCAGTTCGAGCGCGAGCAGTGGCAGAACTTGAATGGCCGCTGGGATTTCGACTTTGACGACGCGAACACCGGCCGGGACGAGCACTGGGAAGACGGCCAGCACAAATTTGCCCGAAACATCCTTGTGCCATTCTGCTTTGAGAGCAGACTGAGCGGGATCGCCGATACCGGTTTCCATCCGAACATCTGGTATCGACGCACCTTCTCAGTGCCGGATGCCTGGCGAGGTAAGCGCATTCAGCTTCACTTCGGCGCGGTCAATTATTGGTCCCAGGTCTGGGTGAATGGCCAAGCGGCCGGGAGGCACGAGGGCGGTCACGTGCCGTTCAGCTATGACGTGACCAGCCTCCTCAAGCCCGGCAGCAACACGCTGGTGGTCCGCTCGGTCACCCGCCCCACCGACCGCTCTATTCCTCGAGGAAAACAGTATTGGGAGCCCAAATCCAAAGGCATCTTCTACACCCGCACCAGTGGGATCTGGCAAACCGTCTGGCTGGAACCCTTGGCGGCAACGTCGTTGCAGAGCGCCCGCATCACTCCGGATGCCGAGGGAGTGGCTGCCATCTCGGCACAAATCCGGTCGCCGCAACCCGGCGTGATGCTCAGGACCACGCTAGCCTTTGGTGGGCAAACCGAGGCGGTCAGTATCGTTCGCGCGGACGATCCGCGAGTTTCGACCACGGTCTCTGTAACAAGGCCCAAGCTTTGGTCGCCCGCTTCGCCCAACTTGTACGATGTGACGTTTGAGCTGCTGCAGGCCGAACGGGTCATCGATCGTGTAAAATCCTACACCGGATTCCGTTCAGTCGGCGTGGAAGACGGCCGTGTCACCCTGAACGGTAGGCCTATCTTCATTAAGATGATTCTCGATCAGGGCTACTGGCCCGAAAGCATCCTGACACCGCCCACGGACGGGGCCATCCAATACGACATACGGCTCACCAAAGAGATGGGGTTTAACGGCTCCCGCAAGCACCAGAAGCTCGAGGACCCGCGGTTCCTGTACTGGGCTGACAAAATGGGCCTACTGGTCTCGAGCGAAATGGCGAACGCCTACCTGTTCGACGATGCCGCCGTCGAGCGCTTCACGCGCGAATGGATGGCCGCCATGGATCGCGACTACAACCATCCATCCATTATTATCTGGGTTCCGATCAACGAAAGCTGGGGCGTCCCCAATCTTCGTGATTCCCGCCAACAAAACTACCTCAGGGAGCTGTACGCTCTTTCCCACTCCATTGACAACACGCGCCTGGTGGTGGACAACGACGGCTGGGAACACACCGATATGACCGACCTGTTCAACATCCACGATTATGCCCGCACCGGAGCCTTGCTGTATGAGAGGTACAAAGATCTGGGCAAGCCCGGCGCCGGTGTTCCGAATAACTCCAGAGCGGCCCTGGCGCCGGGCTTCAGGTACAACGGAACTCCGGTGCTGCTCTCGGAATTCGGCGGCGTCGCCTTCATCCCGGAAGGCCACCAGGTTCCCGCGGAGTCGTGGGGCTACTCGGGAGTCGAGAAATCGCAAGATGCCGTCCTCGAACGGCTGCGTGGGCTGTACACGGCTATCAGCAGAGTTCCTGGATTCGCGGGACTCTGCTACACCCAGCTCACCGATGTCGAGCAGGAAATCAACGGACTGCTCACGTATGACCGTAAGCCTAAGTTCCCCGCTGCAACGTTGCGCGAAATTAATTCACTAATACGCATCGGACAGTAGTTGCAAAACGTCCTTTCAATGGTAAGCTGAGAATCATTTCGATCCGGGGCACTAGCAGCATAGGACCATAATGTCTTCGTATTTGAATGACGATTAGTTCTCGGGGGAATAGCATGTCAGCCGTGTTGCTGAAGGAAGCGCCGTTTCGCGGGGAAGTCGCCGACCCAGGCGCGCCACGCCCCGAATATCCTCAACCTCAGTTTGAGCGGGAGGATTGGAAGAACCTCAATGGTATCTGGGACTTCGAATTCGACGACCGGGACGAAGGTCTAGGCGAGAAGTGGGCCACGGAAGACAGGCAGTTCAGCCGAAACATCGTCGTTCCGTTCTGTTTCGAAAGTCCGGCCAGCGGGATTGGCGATCCGGGCGATCATCCGCACGTCTGGTACCGCCGTCAGTTCGAAATCCCGGAGCATTGGCAGGGCCGGCGGATTCTGCTCCACTTTGGCGCGGTCGATTATCGGGCCACCGTCTGGATCAATGGCTCGCTCTCGGGAGAGCATGAAGGCGGGCACACGCCGTTCCGCTTCGACATTACCTCATCCATCCGGCCCGGGCAGAATACCGTGACGGTGCGCGTGGAAGACCCGCCGGCGGACCGCTACATCCCGCGCGGCAAGCAGCACTGGCAAAACAAATCGGAGAGCATCTTTTATAGCCGCACCACCGGCATCTGGCAAACGGTCTGGCTTGAGCCGGTGGGTGACAGCTACCTCGATCGGGTCCGAATTGAAGCGAACCAGGATGGCGTGGTGACTTTCGACGCCCGGGTCCTGCACGCGAGCGGGGACATGCAATTCATTGCAACCGTGCGCCAGGAAGGCCGCTTCGTGGCCACCAGCATGGCCGAAGTGGTGGGTTCTCAGGCATCCGGCGCCGCATCGGTTCGCGATCCCCAATGGTGGTCGCCGGACTCTCCCAGCTTGTACGAGATCACGTTTGAGCTGCTAAAGGACGAACGTCCCGTCGATCGCGTGCACTCCTATTTCGGATTCCGGTCTGTCTCGGTCCAAAGCGGCAAGGTAGTTCTAAATGGCGCGCCGATTTACCTGAAGATGGTTCTCGATCAGGGTTACTGGCCGGATACCAACCTGACCCCCCCATCGGACGAAGCCATTCGTTACGACATTCAGATGGCCAAGGACATGGGCTTCAACGGCGTGCGGAAGCACCAGAAAATCGAAGATCCGCGCTTCCTATACTGGGCCGACCGCATGGGCCTGCTGGTTTCGGCCGAGATGGCGAACTCCTATATGTTCGATGATGAGTCCGTTTCACGGCTGACTCGCGAGTGGATCGATGCGATCACGCGGGATTACAATCATCCATCCATCGTGGTATGGGTGCCGGTGAATGAAAGCTGGGGAATTCCAAATGTGCAGGACCGGCGGCAGTTGGCACACCTGAAGGCGATGTATATGTTGACCCGATCGCTCGACGTAACCCGGCTGATCATCGACAACGATGGCTGGGAGCACACCGACGTAACCGATCTGTTTGCGATTCACGACTATTCGCACGACGGCACCCAGTTTTACGAACGCTTCAAATCCATCGAAGAAGGCCGGATTCCCGCCCCCTTCCAGGGAAAAATGTTCCTAGCGCCGGGTTACGAGTACAACGGATCGCCCATTTTTCTTTCGGAATTCGGCGGAGTCTCCTACGCTGCTCCGGACAGCATGCCAGTGCCGGAAGATTCCTGGGGCTATGAAGGCGTGGAAGCGACGGAAGGGGGAACGCTTACCCGAATCCGCAGCCTGTACGAGGCCATTGCAAAGCTGCCTAAGGTCGTTGGCATCTGCTACACCCAACTCACTGACGTCGAGCAGGAGATCAACGGACTGATGACCTATGATCGCAAGCCCAAATTTGACATTCGTGAAATCCGCGCGCTGAACGCGTTACTACACTGAGCCAGTCTACCCCTCCGCAACCACCGGATTCCGCAATTCCCCCACTTGATCCACCCGCACAACGACATCGTCGCCCGGCCTTAAATAGCGCGGCGGCTTTCGCGCGAACCCCACCCCGGCCGGCGTGCCCGTCGACACCACGTCTCCAGGTTCCAGCGTGACCACGCTCGAGAGATACGCGATCAGGTCCGGAATCTTGAAGATCAGCTCGCGTGTGTTGGAATTCTGCAGCACTTCGCCATTGATCCGCATCGTAATGTCCAGCGCGTGCGGGTCGGCGATCTCATCCGCGGTCACCAGGTACGGCCCCATGGGCGCGAACGTGTCGAAGGTCTTGCCCATCAGCCACTGCGTGGTCGCCATTTGGAAGTCGCGCGCGCTTACATCGTTGACGATCGTGTACCCAAATACGTGTTGCCGCCAGTCCCCGGCTGCGATGTGACGGCCCCCTGTGCCAATCACAAACGCGAATTCCGCTTCGTAGTCCGGCTGAGTCGAATTCCTGGGCAGCACGATGTGCGCGCCGGGCCCGATCACCGCACTCGAGAACTTCGAAAAAATAGTAGGAACTTTGGGGATTTCCATCTTCGATTCCATCGCGTGATCGCGATAGTTCAGGCCCACGCAGATCAGCTTGGGGGGCCGGGGAATCGGGGCAAGCACGGTAACTTCCGAAAGCGGGATCGTGGATTCTGCGGCTGGCTGATAGATCCTGTTCTCGATCATGGCTCGCCCTTCAGCCCCTCCCGCCAGCACTCCGAGCATGTCATGGAAGCCCGCGCCTCGCAGGGAAACCACTCGGTCTTCGAAAAGAACTCCGGGCTCAGGCAAGCCGCCCGGCCGTTGAAAGGTGAGATATCGCATCGGTGCTTATGAGATTATAGCGGCCCGTCTTTCGATAACCTGGGTAGCCGCGTCTTTCCCCATACGCACGCAATCCGGTACTCCGATTCCGTGATACGCATTCCCCGCCAAGTGCAAACCTGGAATGGTCTGCAGCCGCGATTCAATCTCCTCGACCCGATCCTCGTGCCCAACCGTGTACTGCGCCATGGATTGCGGCCAACGCGCTATTTTCGAGAATACAGGCTCGGGTGTTATTCCCATCAGAGCCTGTAACTCGTCCCGCGCCATCTCGACCAGGCTGGCGTCACTCTCCTTCAGCGCGCTACCGCTCATAAAACAGCGCAGTAGTACCATATCTTCCGGTACTCGATAGGAGAACTTGTTATTCACCCAGGTGCACGCGACTAAGTGCTTGCGCTCTCTCTTCGGAACCAAAAACCCAAATCCCCGCAACGGATGGCCGAACGCGCTCCTCTCATAGCCGAGCGACAGCGTGATGGAAGACATGTAGGGAATGGCGGTAAGTAGATTGGCAAGCCCGCCGTCTATCGTCCGCACCAAGGCGGCGGCGCGATGTGCCGGGGTTGCGATGACGACCTCGTCCGCATGTATCCAGTGGCCGCCCACACGGACGCGGAATCCGGTCGCCACCATCTCGATTGTCTCCGCTTCGCCTCGCGTGAAATCGGCACTGGGCGCCAGCGCGTCCACCAGTTGCCCGAGGCCGCCCTTCAGCGTCTGGAATAGAGAGCCGCTCGCTTTCGATCGAGGCATAGCCAGCACTCCTCGCGTCAAGCTGCCATATTTCGCTTCGAGAGCCACAAAGCGGGGCAGTACGCTCTTGGCGCTTAACTCGCGCGGGTCGCCTCCGTACACTCCGGCCAAGAGCGGCTCGGCCAGATAATCGATCGCCTCCTCCCCAAAATGGCCGATCAGAAAATCATAGACGGATCGATCGTCCGAATGCTCGCCGCGCGGCCAATGGAACAGATCGAGTCCCATACGGAGCTTGGTCCGCCAGGTGAACAATCGTGTCCGAACCATCGGCGCCACTTTCGTCGGGACCATCATCATCAACCCGTCTGGCAGGGGTACGAGCTGTCCGCCTCGCGCCACATAGGTGACACGGAGATGATCGTTAGATCCGATGACTTGATCCGATAACCCGAGCTGGTCAATCAGCTCGAGCGCCCAAGGTTTTGTGGCGAGAAAACTGTCCGGGCCGGCTTCCAGTAAACAACCGTGTCGTAGCTCGGTCTGGATCACGCCGCCAGGCTTGGCGGCTTTCTCGACGATGGTTGCGCGAAGGCCCGCTTTGCCCAGGTAATAGGCCGCCGACAGGCCGGAAATGCCTCCGCCCACGACGATTACCTTGGTGTTCAAGGCTTAAATTCGCGAACCAGCTCGACCACCGCCTGCACATTCTCCACCGGGGTTTCCGGCAGAATGCCGTGCCCCAGGTTGAAGATATGCCCGGGCCGGCTGCCGGTGCGCTTGAGCAATTCGTGCACGCGCATTCGAATTTCCGCCAGTGGCGCGAATAATACAGCCGGGTCCAGATTCCCCTGCACCGCCGAGCGATAACTGATATCCATCCAGGCTTGATCGATGTTAATGCGCCAATCGACGCCCATCACGTCGCCCCCGGCGGCGTGCAACTCACGGAAGAAACCCGAGCAGCCGGTTCCGAAATGAATGACGGGAACGCCGGCCGATCGCACGCGCTCGATCAGCGCGCGCGAATACGGCGCGACAAAACGAACGTAGTCGTCCGGACTGAGAGCGCCTACCCAGCTATCGAAGACCTGGATAGCCCTTGCCCCGGCGGCCACTTGCGCGATGCCAAAAGGCCCCAGCACATCCACCAGCTTGCCCATCAACCGCCGCCACAGGGTCTCGTCCTGATACATCATCTGCTTGGTGCGCAGGAAGGTCTTGGACGGCCCGCCCTCGATCATGTAACTGGCCAGCGTAAACGGCGCCCCTATGAATCCAATCACCGGTACTTTGCCGGCGAGCTGGCGGACTACCAACTGAATTGCATCGCTGACATACCCAAGCTCATCCGTATTCGATATCGAAAGGCTGTCGACATCCGATGTGGTGAGCACAGGATTGGCGATCACCGGACCTTCGCCCTTCACAAACTTCAGCTTCAGTCCCATGGGTTCAACAGGCAGCAGCAAGTCCGCAAAGATGATGGCCGCATCCACATCCAGAACCTCGATGGGCTGTAGCGTAACTGTCGCGGCCAGGTCCGGCCGTTTGCAGATCTCGAGGATGCCGGCCTTGGCGCGGATCTCGCGATACTGCTTCATGTACCGGCCCGCCTGCCGCATAAACCATACCGGCCTGACATCCGTGGGCCTGCGCCGGCAGGCGTCTAAGAATCTGCTGTTCATTGAAGCCATTCGCATGGCGCACCCGCCCTGTCTTCGCACATAAATACGCGAAAATCTTTCTTCTTATGTCGCACCGTCCACTCCCGGCCCTGGATGTAATACGGCTTCGTCCAGGCCTCACTGTCGATCGTCTTCGGCGCAATCACTGAAGTTTGCAACATCCCTTGTGATGGATAGCCTGTCCGCGGGTCCATGATATGGCTGTACAGCTTGCCTTCCGCGTAAAAGAATTTTTCATAGTTGCCCGAAGTCGACATAGACTGGTCCTTCAAGGAGACGGTCGCCACTGATTTCGATGGATTTTTCGGATCTTTGATTTGAAGCTTCCAGCCGGAATCGCCCGGCGGACTTCCCAATGCGTAAATGCTGCTTCCCGCCGCGGACACCAGCGCCGACCCGATCCCGCTACTCTTCAAAACGGAAATCATCTTGTCCACTGCGTAACCTTTCCCGATACCGCCCGGGTCCATCTCCACGCCCGGTTGCGACAGCCGCACGGTGGAATGTCTGGCGTCGAGCACAATATTCCGGTAGCCCACCTTGCCCAACGCTCCTCGTATTTCAGCCCGGTGCGGTAAATGGCCGGTTCCTTTGTAGAATCCCCACACCTTCATCAGCGGACCCACCGTAATGTCAAATGCTCCTTCACTCGCGCGGCTATACTCGACACAGGCGGACAGCAGTTGAAACAACTCGGGCGAAACTTCCACTGGCCGATTGGCCCCGAGCCGGTTCACCTGGCTCCATTCACTTTCCGGCTGATAATTGGACAGCAATTGATCCAGCCGCCGTGCCTCTTCGAGTGCCTGCGCCACCGCCGCCTGAAGCCGCTCCCGGTCCGAGCCGTAAATTATCACTGAGTAAGTGGACCCCATCGCATCCACGCTGCCTTCGGCCCGTACAAGCTCCGGTTTGGCTACTGGCGCAGCGGCCAACCCGAGTATTAACAACAAACTTACCACAATACGTTTCATTCAACAGCTTTTTTTTCGGGAGGACCCGGCGCGTCCCGCGGACGGCCCTTCTTGATCCGCTTCAGCAGGTGTCCCATCCGGTCTCCGGCCTCAGCCAGGGCGTCTGCTTCAAAATGCAACTCCGGGATTCGGTACATCTGGAGCCGCTTTCCCAACTCCCTTCTCAGGAAGCCTTTAGCGGTTTCCAGCGCGAGAACGGCCTGCTCCGATTGGACCCCTACCCTTATCAGTGCATGCCGTTTGTCGGGAGATATATGGACATCGGTGACAACCGCTGAGCCGATACGCGGATCGGACATCTCATAGCCGATCAGTTCGGATAACTCTTCTCGCAAGGCTTCGGAAATACGCTCGGTACGATGATCCATTGGATTTCTGTGTGGCACTTAAAACGCGTAATCTCTCTCTAAGCCCAACACGGGCACGAATGCCTGTGCTACAGCCACTCGACCGTCGTCTCCACCAGCGCCGCTCCCAGCAAGCCCGCCGCTTCGCGTTCCACCGATTGCAGCACCTGCTCCGCATGGCCGTGATCGCTTGAAACCGTCACGGCCGAGATCAAAGATCGCTGCCACATTTCCTGGAATCCGATTTCCGCCACCGCCACGTTGAACTTCGCGCGTAGCCGGTCCTTGAGGCTTTTTACCGTGTGCCGTTTGTCTTTCAGTGAATGTGAATCGTCCAGGCGAAGTTCCAGCGTGAGCACGCCGATTGACGGCACTAGACTACCGCTTCGACCGCCATCCGCTCGGTTACAAACGCTTCGATGACGTCCCTGGGCTTTACGTCGCCATAATTCGCGATCGTGATACCACACTCGAAACCGCTCTTCACTTCGCTGGCGTCGTTCTTGAACCGCTTGATCGAATCGATTTTGCCGGTGTGGACCACTACATTGTCGCGCAGCAGCCGTATCTGGCTGTCGCGCTTAATGGCGCCGTCCAGTACATAGCAGCCAGCCACGTTCCCAACCTTGGTGATGCGGAACACGTCACGGACTTCAGCCCGGCCCTGGTACACTTCTTTGAACACCGGCTCCAGCATTCCGGTCATGGCGCGCTTGATCTCATCCGTCAGATCGTAAATGATCGTGTGCAGCCGGATGTCAACGTTTTCGTGCTCGGCAAGGCTCGTCGCGTTCCTTTCGGGCCGTACGTTGAATCCGATAACGATCGCATTGGATGCCGATGCCAGCAGCACGTCGGTCTCGTTGATAGCGCCCACGCCGCTGCGAATTACCCGGATCTTTACCTTGTCGTTCGAGAGCTTCTGCATCATGTCGGTCAGGACTTCGGCGGTACCGCCTACGTCCGTCTTGAGCACGATGTTCAACTCCTTGACCTCACCCTCTTTCATCTGAGTGTGCAATTGCTCGAGCGTGATCCGGGTCCCCTTGGACATCGCCACGTCCCGCGCCTTCGATTCGCGGTAGATGACGATCTGCTTGGCCTTGGCGGTGTCGGTCACTACCTGAAAGGTGTCGCCCACCTCCGGCATGGCGTCGAGTCCCAGAACCTCGACCGGCATCGACGGCTCGGCCTCGCGCACCGGCGCGCCAGTGTCGTCGAACATGGCCCGGACCTTGCCGAATACCGAGCCGCAGATGAAGTAGTCGCCTACCCGTAGCGTGCCATTCCTCACCAGAACGGTCGGAACCGGGCCTCGCCCTCGATCCAATTGCGCCTCGAGCACCGTGCCCAGCGCCGGGCGGTCCGGATTGGCCTTTAAATCCTGCAGATCCGCCACCAGCAGAATCATTTCGAGCAGCAGATCGAGATTGGTCTTCGCCCTCGCGGACACCGGCACCATCACCGTGTCGCCGCCCCAATCCTCGGGCACCAAACCGCGGTCCGAGAGCTGCTGCTTGATCCGCTCGGGCTGAGCGTCTGCCCTATCGATTTTATTGATCGCTACTACAATTGGCGCGCCGGCCGCCTTGGCGTGATCGATGGCCTCGAGCGTCTGCGGCATCACACCGTCGTCGGCTGCAACGACCAGTACGACGATATCGGTCACCTTCGCGCCTCGCGCTCGCATGCGCGTGAACGCTTCATGACCGGGAGTATCGATAAAGACGATCTTGCGCCCGTTCTTCTCGATGCGATAAGCCCCGATGTGCTGCGTAATTCCGCCTGCTTCGCCTTCCGCCACCCGGGCTGAGCGGATGGAATCGAGCAGCGAAGTCTTGCCGTGATCCACGTGGCCCATGATGGTAACCACCGGCGCGCGCTTCAACTGATCTTTGGTTTCTTCAGTGAGCTCGATCCCTTGAGTCGTTTCTTCTTCATAGCTGACCTTGTTGGTGGATGCGCCGAAATCCCGCGCCAAGCCTTCGGCCATCTTGGTGTCCAGGGTCTGGTTGATGGTGGCGAAAATCTTTTTCTCTACCAGCTTCTTGATTACCAGGTTGGCCTTCACGCCCAGCTTTTCCGAAAGCTCTTTTACGGTGATGCCGTCGGCCACCGTGATTTCACGGTCGATTGGCGGAGGCGCAGCGGGCTGGTCGCGGCGCATCGGCTGACGTAAACGGCCCTCTTCCTTGTCTAAATCGCGCTGCCGGTCTCGCCCGGCTGGCCGGGCTTGATGCCTGCGCTGCGGATCGGTGGGCGGGGGCGCCTGCGGCTCCATACGCAAGGGCGACGTTGGATGCATCGGCCGGGTTCGCAGCCCGCGCGCGGCCAACCCACCTGGGCCGCCCGGGCCAGGTGCACTCGGCCCACGCATCACCGGTTGCCCGGGACGAATCGGGCCTCGATATATCGGCTGGCCGGGAACGGGAGTAGAGGATCTCTGCTGCTGGGTGGGCATACCCGGCCGAGGAGGCGGGGGAGCGCTTGCGCCGGGCCCGGTCCTGCCCTGTTGCAGCCGCGCTACCATCGCGGGATTCGGAGGGACTACGGGGCGCACCGCTGGCTGACCGGCCAACCCCGGGCGCATCTGCGCTCGTAACGGAACATTTGGGGCAGGGCCTGGGGCAGGCCCCGGAGCCGGACCTGGAGTACCCAGATTCGAAGGGCTGGACGGGCTGCTCGGGGCAGCCGGAGCCGGCGCCGAATACTGTGGCTGCGCGGGAGGACGCGGCGTCGCCGGCCGTGCTGGAGCGCCGGGCATAGGATACTGTGGCCGCGGGGCGCCAGGTGAAATTATCGCGCTCGGAGCAACGCTCGCCGGACCGGGCTGGGCACTCGTAGCAGGACCAGGCGAAACGGCCGCTTTAGGCGGCGGAGCGATCGCTCCGGGCAACGGCTGGCGAGGCCCCGACAAAATCTGGCCAGGCCGTGGGGCTGGCGGTTCCGGCTTTACCGGTATGCTGATTCCTGTTCGGTGCGGCGCAGGAGTATACGGCTCGCGCGGAATCGGAGCAAACGGGGTGCGAGGTCCGGTGGGTTGGCCAAGTAGCGGCGGACGAATCGGCGCAGGTCTCGGACGTGGCCCACCCTCTACGTGTTCCGGGGCAACGTCGACGGCCTTATCAGCGGGCGCGGTCATCGCCGGAGCGGGTGGCTCTTCCGTAGGTGTTACGGGCGCCTTCCGCGCTTCGCGCACCGGCTCCTCGGAAATTGCCTCACTGGGCTCCGTTACAGCGGATTCGTCCGCGATTTCCGGTTCGGCTACACCGGTTGCGTTTCCATTCGACTGCACCGAAGCTCGCGGCGAACGTTCTCCTTGCTCCAATAGCGCGAGCCGGACCTGCTCTGCGACGTTATCCTCTACCGAGCTTGAATGAGTCTTCTTCTCATTAAAGCCAAGCTTCGGTAACAACTCGATAATCTCGTGCGAGGGCACTTCCAGTTGCCGTGCCAGCTCGTTAATGCGGATTTTACCCATAGGTGAAAAACTGCCGAACCTCTCTACTTCCTATCCCTTAGCCCCTGCCTCATCCAAGTCTTCGATCACCGAAGCCGATCGTGTCGAATGCCCGCTCAGCTTACGTTCTCCGAGTCCTCTATCGTATCAAATTCACCCTTGGCCGCCGATTGTATTCTGTCCGTAAGAGCGGCTAGCGGATGCGGCGCGCCTTGCAGCTCGGACGGCGCATGCGATAAATGCACATCTGCGGCATCTACTACCACCGGCTCATCCGAAATCTCCACGGGCGCGGCGCTCTCTGAATCGCCCTCTCCCGGTGCATCGCCGCCATCGAACTGGCCGTAGTACGCATTCACAGCCAGCAGGATTCTCTCAATCATCTTTGGCCCAACACCCGGCAGCAACTCCAGCTCCTCCGGTGTCATGGAGCCGAGTTTTTCCACCGTGCCGACTCCGCCTTCGATCAATTTCTCGACGATGCTATCGCTTAAGCCATGGTCGATCAGCACCGAAACGGGCGCCCCTAACGGCACCAGAGCGGCCATTACTGTTTCCACTTCCTGCCGCTTTTCCTCTTCGCTCTTGATGTCGATTTTCCAGCCCAGCAGCTTGGCGGCAAGCCGTACGTTCTGGCCTTTCTTCCCGATAGCCAGCGAAAGCTGTGTATCGTCGACGATTACTTCCATATGCTTGTCGGCCGCATTCACAATCGACACACGCGAAATTTTCGCGGGACTCAGCGCGTGCGTGGCGAATACCACTGGATCGTCCGAGAATTCGATAATGTCGATCTTTTCGCCCCGCAGCTCACGAATGATCGACTGTACCCGCATGCCCTTCATTCCCACGCATGCCCCGACGCTGTCTACGTCTCGATCCCGGCTGACCACCGCAATTTTGGTCCGTTCCCCCGGCTCGCGGGCGCATCCTTTAATTACGACGGTGTTGTCGTAAATTTCCGGTACTTCCTGCTCAAAAAGCCGTGCCACCAACTCAGGCGCAGCCCGGGACACAATCACACCCGAATTCTTTCCCGCTTTCTCCACGCTCTTAATAACGCAGCGCGCCCGGTCGCCCACGCTGAAGTTCTCGAGCTTGCTCTGCTCTTTTTTTGGCAGCCGCGCTTCCGATTTTCCCAGGTCCGTTATCAGATCCTGTCCTTCCATCCGTTTTACGGAGCAGTTCACCAGCTCGCCAATTCTTCCCGAATACTCCGAGAAAACGGTTTCGCGCTCGGCCTCGCGGACTTTCTGCAGAATCACTTGTTTGGCCGTCTGCGCCGCGATTCTCCCGAGCACATCGGTCGGCTTCGGCGTCCGGACCTCGCCATCGATTGCCACCTCCGGATTCAACTTTCTGGCTTCATCCAAAGACACTTCCTTGGCCGGGTCCTGTACCGCCTCGACCACCTTCCTCACCCCAAAAATCTCGAGCGCTCCCGTCTTTTCATTGAAGTCCGCCACCAGGTCTTCGGTTGTCCGGAAATGCTTGCGCGCGGCAACCAGCATCGCGTCCTTCACCGCATCAATGACAATCTGCGGGTCGATGCCCTTCTCCTTACTCAGAATCTCGATAGACTGATAGATCGTTCCCACTAAATTCCTCTCGTGTAGGACACGCTTTAGCTTGTCCCGTTGCCCTCAATTGTTCCGGGGTTTTCTTACCACTCAAACTTCAGGTTAGCTTTTTCGACTTGTGTCAAAGGGAAACGTATGGTCCGTCCGGCGCTCGGCTCCAGCGCGATAATGCCATCGGAGATGCCAGCCAGTGTTCCTTCCCAGCGCTTCTGGTTTTCCACCGGCTCCCGCAGCAGCACTTTTGCCTTCTGCCCGGCAAATCGCTCAAAATCCTGGGGTCTCGAAAGCTTGCGCTCCAAACCAGGCGAGCTCACCTCGAGCGTGTAGCTGTCGCCTGGGACCACGTCTTCCATGTCCAGAATGGTCCCTACCTGGTGCGAAATCAACTCGCAATCGGCGTGGGTCACGCCCGCCGGTTTGTCTATATACATTCGCAACAGCCGGGCGTTTCCACCGCCCAGCAGTTGGACGTCGACGATCTCGATCCCTTCCGATCCGCCAACTCTTTCCGCAATTTCCATGATTTTGGCTACGATTTCCTGCCTGTTCGGTTCCGGCATCTGCCTGCACAATAAAAAAGTGGGCTTTCGCCCACTGTTTCATTCGACAAGTCCATTATACACCGTGGGACCTGCTTTCCCAAACCAGTGGCACAGGCATTCGTGCCCAATGCCATTTCCTTTGAGATCCGACTTATTTTCAGCAACTTGCGAATTTCCAGAGTGGGACAGGCGGTTCGCCCGGTGTGTTTTTTAGGAGAACAGGCGAAAGCGCCTGTTCCACTCAGCCTTTCAGAGGGCGCGACTAAACGCCTCTTTTCGATCAGAATCAATGACTTCCAGCGATGCAGTTAGCTTCATCCCGCCAACGGAAGCCGCACCAGGACCCGCGAACCTCTTCCGGGTTCCGACCCGATCTCGATCTCGCCTCCATGCCGCTGCACAATCCAGCGCGCAATCGCCAGTCCCAGGCCCGCGCCCCCTAAACTCCGCGAGCGCACTTTGTCGGCCCTCCAGAAGCGATCGTAAACGTGCGGCAGGTCGGCCGGAGCGATCCCAATACCACTATCGCTAACGATCGCCTCCGCATGTGAGTTTCCGGCATGAATGGCGAACGTGATCTGTCCGCCTTCGTTCGTATACTTCACGGCGTTATCCAGCAGAATCAACCAGAGGCGGGCCAACGCCTGTTCGTCTCCGTTCACAACGACTGGTTGATCCGGGATCTCGGTCACGACCCGGATGTTTTTCGGCTCGGCCAGCGTCACGGCCTGCCCGGCAGCGTCCATCCCGGTCGCCGTCAGGTCCGTCGCAGCCAGCCGCAATTCATCGGTACCGGAATCCGCGCGGGCCAGGAGCAACAGATCGTCCACCAGCCGGGAGGTGCGCTCCGACTCGCGGACAATTTTCCTCAGCGCGCCCACCAACTCCTCGCGCGTTCGCTCCCGCCGCAAAGAGAATTCCGCCGCTGTGTGGATCAGAGTTAGAGGCGTGCGCAGTTCATGCGAGGCATCCGCGGTGAACTGGACAATCCGTCTCACGGCGGTATCGATCCGATCCAGCATCTCATTCAGGGTCTGCGTCAGCCGTTGCAACTCATCTTTTGCTCGCGGGACTTGCAGGCGCGCTGACAGATTCGCAATGCTGATCTGACGGGCATCGTTGGTGATGCGATCGACTGGTGAGAGCGCGCGGCTGCTCATCCAAAATCCCCCAACGCTCGCAAGCACCAAAAACACCGGCGCCAGAATCAGAAGCAGGCCTTCGAAGCGCTCCAGCGACTCTTCAAATTCGTGCATCGGCTCCGCAACTTGAATCGTAAAAAGCTGTCCTTTCACCTCGACACGTTCTGACGCAATGCGCACGTCTGAATGCCCAGCGCGCTGCGTCGTGTAGCGGACTGTTGGGAGGGCTGCATCTGGCTTTTGAAAATCAAGCCGCGCGCCTCCCAGCCGGGCCGAACGGAACAGCACGCGCCCATTGCCGTCCGAAACCTGCAAAAGACCGCCGCCTAAGCCCAGCAACGAGTGCTCGCGGAACTCTTCCATCAGCTCGCCAGCACTTACGTTCAACTGCTGCTGAGTGAACTCCCGCACATCGCGAATTCGCTGGCGCAAATCGTGATCCACCGCCTCCGTAATGCTCCTCTTCATCCCAATCCACGCGCCTGCTGCAAACAGACTCAGGATCAGAGCCAGACTGAAAAAATACCAGGCAGTGAGCCGGACGCGGAGGGAAGAGAAATTCATGACTGCTCCGCGCGCAAGCAGTAACCCACGCCGCGAACCGTGTGGATCAACCGCCGGTGTTCCAACGGGTCGACTTTGGTCCGCAACAATCGGATGAATACGTCAAGATTGTTGTTGCCGACCTCGCGATCGCCGCCCCACACGGTCTCGATTAAACGCTGCCGGGTAACTACCCGGCCGGAGGATCGGATCAGACATTCGAGAATGGCGAATTCGGTTCGGGTCAGATTGAGCGGCGACTTCCCGCGCCATATTTCGCGCGTTTCGAGATCCATCGTCAAATCGGTGTAGCGCAGTTTCTGCCGCGCTTCATCCTTGCCCGGACGCGTACGGGCGCGAAGACGGGCCAGCAGAACCTCGAACGAGAACGGCTTTGTCAGGTAATCGTCGGCGCCCGCGTCCAGACCTCGGACGATATCCTGCGAGGCATCCCGGGCTGTCAACAATAGAATTGGGGCCGTCACTGCCGCGGCGCGAAGACGGCGAGTGACTTCTAAACCGTCCATGAACGGCAGCATCACGTCGAGCACGATGATATCGAAATGCGACGATTGTGCGGTTCGCAGGCCGGAAGCGCCATCAAAGCAAACCGTGACGCTATTTCCTTCTTCCTCCAGACCGCGGCCGACGTAGTCAGCCACTTCCCGATCGTCTTCCACCAAAAGAACGCGCATCCGTCAACTCTCATCATTAGGTTACGGCAGAGCCGAACGACCGCCGGTTCATCGCATTTAAGCCGATCTTCAGGTTGCGCTGCTATCGTCTGGGAGGGATGAGGCTGGCTGCTACCGCACTTTTTTTGTTGCCGATTTGTGTTGCTCCCGCAGTGCCACAAACCGCTACCGATCGGTTCACAATTTCCGGAACAGTGACCGACCCTAGCGGCGCGGGAGTGCCCGGCGCCAGCGTCTCGGCTCATCAGAACGGAGGGCCGGCCTCGCGAACGACACGCACCGACGTGCTGGGCGCGTTTCGATTAACCGCGCTTCCGCCCGGCGATTTTAAAGTCGATGTGCGGAGCGAGGGCTTCGAGCCCCAGCAAACACGGATTACGATCGCGGGCCGCTCTCCGGCTCCGCTCCGGATCGCATTGAAGCTCGCGGACGTACGCCAGGAAGTCACGGTCAACGAGTCCGCCACTCAAGTCAGTACCGATGCCTCGGAGAACCTGGACACCGTTACGCTCGATCGCCAGATGCTCGATAACTTGCCGATCTTCGATCAAAACTACGTGGCCGCGATGTCACAATTCCTCGATCCTGGTTCGGTAGGAACTAACGGAGTCACCCTGGTGGTAAACGGCATGGAGCAGAAGAATATTGGCGTCTCCGCGTCCGCGATTCAACAGGTCAAGATTAACCAGAACCCGTATTCCGCCGAATTTTCCCGGCCGGGGCGTGGGCGCATCGAGGTGATCACCAAACCCAGCTCTCAGGCTTACCATGGCACGTTCAATTTTCTGTTCCGGGATTATCACCTGAACGCGCGCGATGCTTTCGCTAGTTCCCGCCCGCCCGAGCAGCGCCGGATCTATGAGGGCAGTTTGATCGGACCCCTGGGCAAAGGCGGCAAGTCCTCGTTCCTGCTTTCCATCAATCGCGAAGAGCAGGACCTGGAGTCCGTCGTATTCGCATACACGCCCACAGGGATACTGCAGCAGAATGTGAGCACCCCGCAGCGCGATACCGAGCTGGCCGCGGGGATCACTCACCAGTTCAGCGATAACCATGTCGCCACCTTCCGGGGGAATTATCGCAACATAACCGAACAGAATCGCGGCGTAGGCGGATTCGTGCTGCCCGAAGCGGGTTTTAATTCTCAGGACCGGGAAGACGAGTTGTACTACAACGACAGCCTGGTGGTCACGCCGAAAGTGCTGAACCAGTTTCGCGTCGTGCTGGGCCGGCAGCACACACCCACCATCAGCGTGAGCAAAGGCCCCGCCATTGTTGTGGCTGGCTCCTTCATTGGGGGCGGCGCTCAAGCGGACCGTCTCCAAACCGAGAACCACATGAACCTGAACGAGATCGTCTCCTGGTCCGTGGGCAAGCACGACATCCGGGCCGGAATCAACATTCCTGACATCAGCAGACGAGGTTTGGACGACTATACAAATACCAGCGGCACATACTCGTTTTCAACCCTGCAGGATTACCGGCACGCGCGCCCCTTTTCGCTGGTGCAGCAGCAGGGCAACGGACATGTCGTGTTTCTCGAGACCGTGGTGGGCGGCTTCTTTCAGGATGAATACCGTTTGCGCCCGAATCTTACAATATCGGCGGGCGTGCGCTACGATTGGCAGAACTTTTTCCACGATAACAACAATATTGCGCCGCGCGTCTCTTTCGCGTACGCGCCCAACAAGAGCCGGAAAACGATTCTACGAGGAGGCGCGGGCTTCTTCTATGATCGAACCGGATCGGGGCCTATCTTCGATCTGGAACGCTACAACGGCATCCGGCTGAGGCAGATCGTGCTAACCAATCCGAGCTATCCGGCCGTGCTCGATCCGGCGGCGCTGGCGGCTCAGCCGACCAGCATCACCCGCCTCGACCCTACGATCAAGCTGCCGTATACAGCACAGTTCAGCATGGGTGTCGAGCGCCAGCTCTACAAAGGCACGACGCTCTCGGCCACTTATTGGGCCACGCGGGGGGTTGGTCTGTTTCGGTCCCGCGACGTCAATGCGCCGCCGCCTCCTGATTATATAGCGCGGCCAAATCCCGCCATCGGCGTGTACCGGCGGATCGAATCGTCCGGCCACCTTCAAAACGATGCACTGGAGATCTCTTTCCGCGGGAAGATCACGCGCTACTTCAATGGCATGGCCCAATACACGCTCGGGCGCGCCTACAACGATGTTGCCGGCAATTACACCGCCAGCACGCGAAGTACCGGCATCAATTCATTCCCGGCGAATAACTACGATCTTTCAGGTGAATGGGCGCGCGCGGACTATGACCAGCGCCACCGTTTCAACTTGCTGGGCAGTACGCACCTGGCGAAATATCTGGACTTCGGTATCGGCTTGTTCGCCAACACCGGCCCTCCATATACCGAGACAACGGGCCGCGATGACTTTCACACCGGCTATGCCAACGCACGGCCGCCGGGAGTGCGCCGCAACTCATTGCAAGGCCCGGGATTCGCGGAGCTGGATTTGCGCTGGTCTCACGATTTCCTGTTTAGCGCCAGGAAAGAGGGCCCCCGCCTGACAACGGCCCTGGATGCATTCAATGTCACAAACCGGGTCAATTACACAACGTTCATCGGAAATCTCAGTTCACCCTTTTTCGGCGAGGCGGTTTCAGCCAGACCACCACGGCGATTGCAGCTCTCATTACGATTCTCATTTTGAGAACGTCTCTGTGTGCGATCTTCAGATCAATTTCAGTTTGATTCAGTACGCTTTCTATATGCTCCTAAAATCCGCTACAGTTCTTGCATTCGCCTCCGTTGCGTTATTTGCAGCCGAGACACGTATGAAATTGAAAGATCTCCCGGAACCGGTTCAAAAGACGGTTCAGGAACAGACCAAGACCGCGAAGCTTCGCGGAGTATCGAAGGAAATTGAGAAGGGCAAGACACTCTACGAGGCCGAAACCACTGTGGATGGAAAATCCCGCGACCTGCTGATCGATCCCACCGGCGCCATCGTGGAGGTTGAGGAAGCCGTAGCGCTCGAAAGCATTCCGGACGCCGCGCAAAAGGCTCTCAAGACCAGCGCCGGCGCGGGGAAGATTCTGAAGGTCGAATCGGTCACCCGGGGTTCAGTCGTGAGCTATGAGGCCGTCATACAAAAGGGTGTCAAGAAGTCGGAAGTGGCCGTCAACGCCGACGGCACCAAGCACAAGGAAGATTGACCCGCGTCGTCTGAAGGAGAATGGTTCCATGAAACTAATCGCGCGATGCTACACCTTTATCGCCGTCGCGGCTCTTTGCGCTGCTGCCGACGCGCCTGGGTACAAAGTAACGAAGAAGTTCCCCGTTCCCGGTAACGGCGGTTTTGATTACATCGTTTTCGACAGCCCGTCGAACCGTCTGTACGTATCCCACGGCACGGAAGTGGATGTTCTCGACGCCGATTCGGGACAGGTGCTCGGCAAAGTGGAAGATACACCTGGCGTTCACGGTATCGCCATCGTTCCGGGCATGAACCGTGGATTTACAACCAACGGAGGCGAGTCCACTGTATCCGTGTTCGACACGAAAACATTCAAAACCCTCAAGAAGATCCCGGTTGCCAAAGATCCGGACTTCGTCTTCTACGATCCGCAAACAAAACGGGTGCTGGTGTGCCATGGTGACGCAGCCGCGATCACGGCCATCGATCCCGATAAACAGTCGGTGATCGGGAAAATAGACCTCGGCGGCGGCGCCGAAGCGGCTGTCATCAACAAAGGCACAGGCTACGTGAACTTGGAAGAACAAGCGACTGTGGTCAGCTTCGATCCGAAAGGTCTGTCGGTAAAACAGAAATGGCCGATCAACGGGTGCAAGACTCCGACCGGTCTCGCGATGGATACTTCGAACTCCCGCTTGTTCATCGGCTGCCGGAGCAAGGTCCTGGCGGTGATGGATGCGAACAATGGCAAGGTGATTACGACGCTTCCCATCGGCGACCGGGTGGACGCAGTAGCCTTTGATCCGGACAATAAGATGATCTTTGCCTCCAACGGGGATGGCACCGTTTCGGTGATTCGGCAGAAGAGCGCGGACGAATATGAATCGGTAGGTGACATTCAGACTCAGAAAAGCGCGAAGACGATGGCCTTCGATCCGAAGACCAAGCGCCTGTTTCTGTCGGCGGCCGAACTGGCGGCGCCAGCGGCGGGAGGAAGAGCAAGACCGAAGCCCGGCTCGTTTACAGTCCTGGTTGTGGAGCGGCAATAAAGTGGAGCATGCTTCAGCTTGCTCCCGGCGGGCAGAAGCTCTTCAGAAAGCCACGGCTAGGTGGTTGATTCTGAGTGGGGCAGGCAATTTGCCTGCCCGGCGCAAAGTGCGCTCAAGCAGGCAGCACCGGTGGGCAGGCGAAACGCCCGCCCCACTCAGTTTCTGATACTTGTGACCCCCCCTCGCTCCCACTGAAGCATGCGCCACGTCACGACCGCTCCGCTTTCTCTCCGACCGCCAGCAACGTCTGAAAATGTGGCGGTTCCTGCTCGCGATCCACAACTTGCACCTCTACCGCTCGAAAGCGGGCCTTTTGCAAAAGATCCGTCAACTCGACGACTGAGAATCCCAGGTATAGGTCCGCATACAACTCCCGAGCGTCTTCGAATCCATGCTTGAGCAGATCCAGCACCACGATGCGCCCACCCGGCCGTAGAATACGCCAAGCTTCCTCCACCGCTTTCCGCGGATGCAGCGCATGGTGCAGGCTCTGATGGAACAGCGCCAGATCCGCTTCGCCTGCCTGTAACGGCAACTCCTCCAGATCTCCGAGCCGATACTCCAGGTTCTTCACTCGATTCTTCTTCGCGATTCCGGCGCCGTACTCCACCATTTTTCCGGAATTGTCCACCGCGATTACGCGCTTGGCTCTTTGGGCCAGCATCAACGCAACCGTACCCTCGCCCGCGCCTAAATCGGCAATCACCAAGGGCGGCAGCAACCGCAGCAGCATTTCCGAGAGACCTTTCCAGCTCCGGCCCGGAAGATAGTGCCGTCCAAAACGTCCGGCCAACTCGTCGAAGTAGCCTCGCAGCTTGTCCTTGCGCTTGCGCAGCACCAGTCGCAGCCCGTGATCGTCCTCCGGCGCCTCACGGATCTCCGCGCCGCTGCGGCGGAGCATCTCCGTCAACAGCCCCTGCATTTCCGGGCGGCCAGCCAGCCGGTATAAGCTCTTCTGCCCGGCCCGCCGCGCCTCCACGATGCCTGCCTGCTTCAACCGCGAAAGCTGCATGGAAATCCGGCTCTGTCCCATGCCCAGAATCTCCTGTAGCTCGGCCACGCTCAACTCTTCTTTTTCGAGTAGCCGGAGAATTCGGAGCCGCCCTTCATCTCCCAACAGCTTTAGTGATTTTAGAAATCCCGCCAAGAACGATCTTATCAACAGATGGTGATCCGTTGATATGCTATTCTATTCCTATGAGCACTGCTATCCTCGAAAGCCTGGTAACCGAGTACAAGGTTGCCGACATCTCACTCGCCGAGTGGGGCCGCAAAGAAATCACCATCGCCGAGCACGAGATGCCTGGCCTGATGTCCATCCGCAAGAAGTATGCCAAGGAGAAGCCGCTCGCCGGAGTGCGAATCACCGGCTCGCTGCATATGACGATTCAGACTGCCGTGCTGATCGAAACCCTGGCCGATCTCGGCGCGAGCGTGCGCTGGGCGAGCTGCAATATCTTCTCCACACAGGACCACGCCGCGGCCGCCATTGCCGAAAGCGGAGTTCCGGTTTTCGCCTGGAAGGGTGAATCCCTCGAAGAGTATTGGTGGTGCACGTATCAGGCGGTCAGCCATCCCGGCGGGAAAGGCCCCGAGCTCGTGGTGGATGATGGCGGCGACGTGACGCTGCTGCTACATAAAGGCTATGAGCTCGAGGACGGCAGCGACTGGGTCAATACGCCGTCCGGCAGCCATGAAGAGAAGGTGATCAAAGACCTGCTCAAGCGAGTGCAGAAAGAGAATCCGCGCCGCTGGCATGAGACGGTGGCCGGCTGGAAAGGTGTCTCTGAAGAGACCACGACTGGCGTGCACCGCTTGTACAAGATGCAGCAAGAGGGCAAGTTGCTGGTTCCGGCAATCAATGTGAACGATTCGGTCACCAAGTCGAAGTTTGACAATCTGTATGGATGCCGCGAGTCGCTGGCCGATGGGATTAAGCGCGCGACCGATGTGATGCTCGCGGGCAAAGTTGCGGTTATTTGCGGCTACGGTGACGTAGGCAAAGGATCGGCGCAATCCTTGAGCGCGATGGGCGCGCGCGTGATTGTAAACGAGATCGACCCGATCAACGCCCTGCAGGCTGCAATGGCCGGCTACCAGGTGGCCCCGGTGGAAGACACACTCGGCATCGCCGATATTTACGTTACCTGCACCGGCAATGTCGATATCCTTACTATCGAGCACATGGCCCATATGAAGGACCAGGCGATTGTGTGCAATATCGGCCACTTCGATAACGAGATCCAGGTGGATCGCTTGTACGAAGCAAAGGGCGTCGTGAAGCTGAACATCAAGCCGCAGGTCGACAAATTCACCTTCCCTGACGGACACTGTATTTTCCTGCTGGCTGAAGGCCGATTGGTGAATCTGGGCTGCGCAACAGGCCATCCCAGTTTTGTGATGTCGAACAGCTTTTCGAACCAGACCCTGGCCCAGCTCGATCTGTGGAAAAATCGCGACACCTATAAAATCGGCGTCTACACGTTGCCCAAAAAACTTGACGAAGAAGTGGCCCGCCTGCACTTGGAGAAGATCGGCGTCAAACTCACAACGCTCACGCCCAAGCAGGCCGGCTACATCGGCGTTCCGGTGGAAGGCCCCTACAAGCCCGACACCTATCGCTATTAAGACTCGTACGGTGGGGCAGGCGGTCTCCGCCGCCTGCCTTCCTTCTGCCTCGCATAAAAAAGCATTTTCTCATCGAAGAATGAGCCTGGATAAGAGGCGGAGCGGTCCGGCGCTGGGACTCCTTTCTGATTTGGTGTTAGCGGGTAGAAACTGCTTCGTTTTTGCATCCTTGCGCGTCTCTTCGG
>JBPCOQ010000098.1:0-12679 GCA_051000095.1 Bryobacteraceae bacterium
ACTTTCTCCTTTGTCTTATTGGCAGTCTCTGGGACCACTGCCATACTGCAGTTGACGATCACCAGTGCTTCTGACCGGAACCCGTTTTTCGCCCGGGTCCAGCCTAAAGGGTGTAGCACCTCTACCTCCATATGCGAACGCCGAACACGAGACGGGGAGCATGTACAGGCTCGCCTGACTGACGAGCGTATTCCGCGGTGTTGCCAAATTTCCCGGAGTAGGTGAAGCCGATATACGGCGCGAATTTTCTCGAGAATTCGTAGCGCAACCTGAGGCCGCTGTCGAGATCGGAGAGGCCCGATCCAAGTCCTCGTGCAGGGTCGTCCTTGTTATAGAAATTCATCTCGAGCTGCGGCTGCAGAATCAGGCGCTGAGTAATCAGCATGTTGTAAGATCCCGCCACTCGCGCTGCCATGTGTCCGCCATCCCGGAAGTACAGAGTCGGCTCGAAGTCAAAGTAATAGGGAGCGAGCCCTTCGATGCCGACTGCGCCCCATGTGCGTTTGGGACCAGAGTCCAGGTCCACGCGAACACCCGCCTGCCAATCGAAGTAGCGCAACCGAGGAATTGGGCGGTCGTATAGCGCTTCCGTATCCCCATCACCAACTCGGCCCCGAGACACTGTCCCTTCTGACTTGATCCACAGCTTGTTACGGTCTGTTCCGACCCAACCCTGACCGTCCCACCGGAATGCCGTGTCCCGGCCGCTGGTACGACCCTCCAGCTGGTCGAAGATTACCCGGCTGAGGACGCGGTTGTCGTTGATCGGCGAAGGCCAGTCCGATGGAACGGGTTTCGACGGATCTGTCCCGGTCTCCGTTTGACTCTGCGCATCAAGGGGCCATGTGGAGAGCGCCGCGATGGCAAGAAAAGAAAACGTCACACAAGTGGTCAGCTTCACGAGACGATTACCGTCCGGAACATGCCGGCCTCCATGTGATAGAGCAGATGGCAATGGTAAGCCCAGCGGCCCGGGGTATCGGCACTTACAAGATAACTAACCCGTTCCCCAGGCTTGACAATGACGGTATGTTTGTACGGTAAGTAGTCGCCGTTTCCGTTCTCCAGTTCACTCCACAAGCCGTGTAAGTGTATCGGGTGTTCCATCATCGTGTCATTCACCAGAATGATGCGCACGCGTTCACCGAGCGCAATGTGCAGCGGCTCAGCGCTGGAGAACTTCTGGCCGTTGAAACCCCAGATATAGCGCTCCATGTTGCCCGATAGGTGCAGTTCGATGTCGCGGCTGGGCTCGCGGCCATCCACGCCGCGGTATACCGCCTTTAAGTCGGCGTAGGTAAGTACACGGCGGCCATTCCCGTTCAAGCCATCACCGGGCTTATCCAGACGGGTAGTGGGGTGCATGGCCACGTTATTGACCATCGGGCCCATGTGCAGCGGCTGGTGAGGTTTGGGCTCGACCGCCGGGTGCGGCGGCACATAACCGGTAGGCGGCATCATGCGGCTCGTTGACGGGCCAGGCTGCGGAAACGGGGTCGCTCCGAATGCGCTGGAACTGGCGGACGCATCCGCAGCTCTCGGCATCGGCATCATCTGATGATCTCCACCGCTGCCCTTCCCATTCATTTCGCCCATTCCGGCCATCCCACCCATTCCGGAAGCTTTGCCCATCGCGCCCATTTTCCTCATGCCCGCCATACCCATATCGGTCATCGTGCGCATCGGTGTCGGATCGGACGCGGGAACAGGTGCGGTCATGCCAAGACGCGGCGCGATGGTTCCCCGCGCAAACCCGTCGCGCGCCTCGGGTTCCACAAACAGGGTGTAAGCGGCGTTACCCTTGGGTTCGACAATGACGTCGTAAGTCTCAGCGACACCCATGCGGAACTCATCCACGGTAACCGGTTGCACGGGATTGCCATCTGCGGCCACAACGGTCATCTGCAAACCAGGAATGCGGATATCGAAGAAGGTCATGGCAGAGGCGTTGACGAAGCGCAGACGGATTCGCTGCCCCGGCTCAAAAATCGCCGTCCAGTTTTCAGAAGGAGGTTTTCCGTTGATCAGGTAAGTATAGGTGGACCCAGTGACATCTGAAATATCGGTCGGCGTCATGTTCATCCGTCCCCACATCAGGCGATTGGAGACTGTCGACGCCAGACCCTTGTTCTTCACATTTTTGAAAAACGTGCCGGCAGTGCGTTTTTGAAAATTATAGTAATCGCTTTGCTTCTTCAGATTGCCAAAAACAATTTCTGGATTCTGATCGGTCCAGTCGGATAGAACTACGGCGTACTCGCGGTCGAACTCAATCGGATCCTTTTCACGCGGCTCAATGATGAGGCTCCCATACAAGCCGGTCTGCTCCTGAAAGCGGCTATGGCTGTGGTACCAATAACTGCCACTTTGCCGCACCGGAATCTTATACACGAAGGTTTCGCCCGGGAGAATACCGCGAAAACTTAGACCCGGCACCCCATCCATTCCCGCCGGAGAACGAATGCCGTGCCAATGGATGGAAGTCGCTTCCGGGAGCCGATTGGTTACCGAGAGTGTCACGGTATCGCCCTCTTTCCACTTGAGGGTCGGGCTGGGAACAAGACCGTTGACAGAGGTCGCTCGGGAAAATTTCCCGGTGAAGTTTACTGGATTCGAATCAATCACCAGGTGGAAGGTGTCGCCTGTGAGTACGGTAGACTGCGCAGGCATTCCCGCCAGCAAGTTCCCCGCGAAGCGGGACATTGCCGTGAGCGCGACCGCGCCTTGCACAAAGCGGCGGCGGCTCACAATTGATGGAGCACCAGGATTCAGATGGTCAGAGTTAGGCATATTTTCTTTGTATGAAACTGTCGATTGTTGTTATTTCAGCAATGCCCGTCGCCTCAGGATACGGAACGCAAATAATACTTCGGCTGCGCGAGCCAGTGATTCAAGCATCGACTGAGATTCCTAAACACTGCTCGCAATTGTTGGGCCTAATGAAGATCAAGTGAGCTGGCTTATCTTAGTCAGGGCCGAACATCGGTACCACACTCGTAAATAACTGTTTGTGGCGATATGGGGGTTAGTGCGACTACTCAACCTGAATGACCAGCATTAGTCCTCCCCCACCGTGTTCCTCAACATTATTGTTCGCCGTGTGATGCGGAATATGGCAATGAATCAGCCACTTTCCCGCCTTGCGGGCAGGCCAGATCACGTCATATCGCTGCCCCGGGCCAATGTTCACCGTATCAGCCAGGAAACGAGCTGACTCCTGAATTGTTTCGCCGTCTCGCGCGACCACCGTAAACGGCCCACCGTGAATGTGCATGGGATGTACGAAATTATTGTTGGTCCCGATGAACCTTACTTTCAAAGTTTCACCAACTTTCATCCGGATCGTGTCGGTGGAGGGGTAGGCCTTGCCGTTGATCGTGAAGTAGTTTGCCAGCCCCCCTTCCATGAACATTGCCGGATACGTCAATCCCTCACGCTTCAACCACTCCTGAAGTTGGATCACGTATTCGTGATCCGCTTTCACCTCTTTCGCCGGATCCGCTGGATCAATGACGATGGCGCCGTAAAGCCCAAGCGACTGCTGCCGGTCCGGCGCATAGTGCGGGTGGTAAAAGTAGGTGCCGGCTTGCACGGCGGTGAACTCGTAAGTGTAGGTGCCTCCCGGCTGAATAGGCTTTTGCGTAATGTCCCCGGGTCCATCCATCTGATTCGGGACGATCAAGCCATGCCAATGTACCGTCGTCGCTTCGGGAAGCCGGTTGTGAACCACGATCCGAACGTGATCGCCTTGCCGGAAATGCAGACGCGGTCCGGGAATCTGCTGATTGTAAGCGTAGGCATCGACGACGACATTCGGAAGAATGTGCCAGCGGATGACGGAAGCCTCCAGATGAAATATCTTGACTCCGTTCTCCTCGACCGGCGTTAGTGGTCGATCGCCGCGTTCAGTTACCGGAAAGTCTCCTTTGTGGAGCCCGGGATCGACGAAAGACATGTCGCGCATTGCCGCGGCCGGGGTATCGCGATCCATGATCATCCCCTTTGGCATCACCAGACCTCCAACATCGCGGGCGCTCAGCGACATATTCACGAAGTTCGCAGGCGAAATCATTCCTGTCGCCAGAAGACAGATGGAGACCATCGCGACGGCGGCCTTCTGCGGCAGCGTAATTTCTTGAGCAGCGTCGGGCTTTGAGTCATGTTCCGCATGTTTGCCCGCGCCGCTCTTGCCCGGATCACCGTGTTCCATGGCTTTGTGCGAATCGTCCGGAGGAGAGTCCGCCGCAAACTTTGTTCCTGGTTTCCTCTCCGTCATCAACCCATGCTTGATCCCCTTCGAAACCATCCAGACGTTTACCGGGTAGGCCATGATAAACCCAGCCGTCACCCCAAGCGACATGATTCCCCAAAACACCAATTGGGTGGGTTCCATGGCTCTCATGTCCCTCCCCATCATGAGGAGGCTCATCACGGGCGCCATGGCGGCCATCATGAAGTTCATACTGATGAACTCCGGCAGAAAGGACCTCTTGACGTTCTCCCAATACGTTCCGCCCATCATGTTCTTCATGAATAGCGACTGAAAGATGAAGAGACCGAATGAGAAGCCCGCAAGGTATTCGACAATGAGGTCTATCTTCATCGGCAAACCGAGCGCTGCGGTGATCACGGCAGCTGCTATGATCCCCGTCGCGTCACCCGCAATGCAGTGGATCGTACTTCCCACGCCTTGCTTCCACAATGGCTGGATGAAGGCCTCGTGAGTTCCAGGCTTGGGCTCCTTGTCAGCGAGGACATACAACAGAAGTCCCAACGGACCCATGTAGAGCGTGACAAGAATAAATCCCCACTGCATTACGGTCGGCTCCGGATTGTTACGGAACTGATCGAAGGCGACGTAGAGGCTCGAGCCTGCGGCTAACACGAACCAGACAAGAAGAAAGTAATCGATAGGCTGAATGAGCATATTGGGACCGATATCAACGGTTGTTTACAGAGTTGCCTTCCGCAGGCGCAGAGCATTCGCAATAACCGAAACTGAACTAAATGTCATCGCGGCACTTGCAATCATCGGGCTCAGCAGAATTCCGAAGAAGGGATAGAGGATTCCGGCGGCCACAGGTACACCCAGTACGTTATACAAAAACGCAAAGAGGAGGTTCTGGCGAATGTTCCGCATCGTGGCGCGACTCAGCCGAAGGGCGCGAACTATCCCGCGAAGGTCGCCCTTGACCAGCGTGACCCCCGCACTTTCCATCGCCACATCGGTGCCCGTCCCCATCGCGATACCTACCTGAGCCTGCGCCAGCGCTGGGGCATCGTTCACGCCATCTCCCGCCATCGCAACGATCCGGCCCTCCGCTTGCAGTTTCTTGACTGCCTCGCTTTTCTGATCGGGCAGAACGTCCGCCTGAATCTGATCGATCCCTAGTTGCCTCGCCACCGATTCCGCAGTCTGGCGACTGTCGCCAGTGATCATGACGATTTTGATCTTCTCGGCGTGCAGCATGCGTATCGCTTCGGCTGTAGATTGCTTGATCGGATCGGAGACGCCGATCAGCCCGGCTGCCTTGTTATCAACAGCGATGAAGATCACCGTCTCGCCTCTGGAGCGTAGATCGCCGAGCTTAGCATCCAGCGGAGCGGAGGGAATTGACAGTTCCTCAAACAATCTCGCGTTACCGGCCGTTACCTTGTGTCCGTCCACGGTGCCGGTTATGCCTTTGCCTGTAATCGACTGAAATCCGCTCACTGAGGCGAGGGTGATTCCCTTTTCCGCTGCGCCGTTCACGATGGAAGAGGCTAAAGGATGTTCACTTGCTTTCTCAAGGCTCGCGGCAAGGCGGAGCAGTTCCTCTTCCGATTGACCGTCAACGCACAATACTGTTGCCAACCGGGGTTTCCCCTCAGTAAGAGTTCCGGTCTTATCCACTACGAGCGTGTCTATTTTCTGAAGAGTCTCCAGGGCTTCGGCGTTGCGGATCAGCACGCCGGCGCTTGCGCCCCGGCCAGTGCCGACCATAATCGACATGGGTGTCGCAAGCCCCAACGCGCATGGGCACGCGATAATGAGCACCGCGACGGCGTTCACGAGAGCGTGAGCGAAGCGCGGCTCTGGACCATAAACGGCCCACAGTGCAAAAGTGATCGCGGCCACACCGATCACAACCGGCACAAAATATGAAGCGACAACATCTGCAATCCGCTGGATCGGAGCTCGCGTCCGTTGCGCCTCGCCCACAAGCCGGACTATATGGGCAAGCACCGTATCGCCGCCGATGCGCTCCGCTTTCATTACAAAGCCCCCGGTGCCGTTGACCGTGCCACCTGTAACCCTGGCACCCGCACTCTTCTCCACTGGGATCGGTTCGCCGGTAATCATCGATTCATCTACCGAACTGCTCCCTTCGACCACCACTCCGTCAACCGGAACGCTTTCTCCGGGGCGGACACGCAACCTGAAGCCAATTGCGACTTGATCGAGCGGTAGATCTTCCTCCGCGCCACTGTCCCTCAGAACGCGAGCGCTCTTGGGTGCCAGCCCGAGGAGCGAACGCAATGCGCTGCTTGTTTGGCTTCGCGCCCGCAATTCCAGCACCTGGCCGAGAAGCACTAACGTCACGATAATGGCGGCAGGTTCGAAGTAGATGGCAACATCTCCGCCAGACCCGCGGAATGAAGGCGGGAAGATGTTCGGCGCAATCGTAGCGATAACGCTGTAGAGGTATGCAGTTCCAGCACCCATAGCGATGAGCGTGAACATGTTCAAGCTCCGATTAATCAACGATGCCCAGCCTCGTGCGAATAGTGGCCATCCTGCCCACAGAACAACCGGCGTCGCGAGAGCAAACTCGATCCACGTTACCAGCCGGTTCCCCACTAGATGCTGGACCGGCATCCCAGGCAGGAAATCACCGATCATGAGGAGCAATATCGGAATACTCAGCGCCAACGCCATCCAGAAGTGCCGCGTCATGTCAATAAGTTCCGGATTCTGCTCATCCTGGGTAACCGTTCGCGGTTCAAGGGCCATGCCACAAATCGGACACGCTCCGGGCGCGGCGCGAACAATCTCCGGATGCATCGGGCAGGTGTATTCTGTTCGGACCACCGGAGGCGTGATCGTCAGTGGTTCAAGAGCCATCCCGCACTTTGGGCAGGAACCAGGCTCTTGCGTCCGAATCTCGGGGTGCATCGGACATGTGAATTCGGAATCGAGTCCGGTTGGATCCCTGTCCGGCGTCGGGGCGATTTCCTTTTCTGCAGCCTTGATGTATATCTCGGGTGTTGTCTGAAACTTGGTGAGACACGATTTGCCGCAAAACCAGTAGCGTTCGCCTTGATATTCACTCGTTCCCGCAGCCGTTTCTGGCTTCACAATCATTCCGCAAACAGGGTCCAAGGTACCCGCTTCGCCTCGATGCGCATCTATCGAACGGTCGCTCATATACCCTCCACCCCTATATTATTATATACCCCTCCCCCCTATCACAGACACTTGCTCGGGTGCTTGAAAAGCGATTCAGGCCCGCGTTAAAGAGCTGGCCTGAATGGAGGCGCTACCGGGCTGCTATTTTGACAACAGTGATCGTCTTCCCATCGGAAGCCAAGTCTCCCGTGAGGCGAACCGTTTTCCCATCCGCGTTCTTCAGGTCCGCCAGACCTTGGTTTGCGATCTCATAGACTTTGCCTTCAGTAACGAAGGCGTACTTCGCTCCACCCTTTGCACACGCGGCGATGCACTCTGTGGAATTTTTGCCCATGTCTCCCATACCAGCGTGACTGGCACCGCACATGCTGTCGGTGATTTGTCCTGTCCATGTTTTCTGCGCGGCGAGCGCCGACAGTGACAACAGAGCAGTCATAAGTACGATTTTTATCTGCATGGTTTCTCCTCGTTCCTTTTCGGGTCCGTTAGTCTTTGTGCTCAGCGTGGGCTGGCGCCGCGGTCGCACTTGCGCCCCACTTTACGCTCACAGCGACCAGTTTCTTCTCGGTGCTTTCTTTCGCGTTGATGGCTACTCGTTGGCCCTTCTTCACGTCTTTGAGAGTTGCTTTCTCATCGCTGTGCGTATACGTAGTGGCCGCGTCCACGATCACGGTCACGCTTGTGTGTTTCACCGTTTCGACCGTGATGGAACTGTCGGTTACAGCGGTTACCGTGCCAAGCACGTGTTCGATGCCATTGTGGGCGTAGGCGACAGCGGACCCCATAACGAGGGCGACTAACGCGAGTAGTGATGTTCTTCTATAGTTCATATGGTTCTCCTTTAGTGTTTGTGGTGCTTCGACGTTTCCGCTGGATTCTGACCGTTCAGAAACTGTTCTTCCTGTTTTTCTTGGTCCCGATCCTCCGGGCCTTTTGGATTCAACTTCTCCATTTCCGACATTTCACGGGCAGACATCTGCGGAAGGTGCCGGACGAAATGCACCAGCTTCCATGAATCCTTCACTCCAGCCTCCGTTCCGCCCCAAGCCGGCATTCCGCTCAGGCGAATGCCGTTCTCGATGATGTAGAAGAGTTCGCCATCCGTGAGCTGCTGAGTTTGATCCTTCCTCATATCTGGGGCATGAGGATACATTTGCCTCCCCATTTCGATCTGCCCACTACCGTCGTTGCTGTGGCAAACCGCGCAGTGGTCTGCCCAATGGGCCATCGCTTCGTCGAGAACCTCTTTCGAATTGGCGATTGGATTTAGCTTCTGCTTCGCCCCTGCTGGCATCGCGAGCGCTCGGGCTGTCTGGGCAGCAGTAACTTCGAAAGCAGACGGTGCTGCTCGCGCACTGAAACCATTCGCACCGAACTTCAGGAAAAGCAACCCGGAGACTCCGGCAATGACAATTACTGAAATCGCCCCAGTTGCGATCAACGTTAGACTCCGCATTGCATAACTCCCTATCTACTGCGCTGCACCTTGCGGAGCGGAAGCGCCGTTACCCGGGTGATTGCCGCTCGTGCCCATCTGCCCAACGCCGCCCGACGAGCCCATCGGCGTTGAGAGGCCATCCATTAATCCAAATCCCCGAATGCCAAGGGAACTTTGCCACGCGCTTTCGAGCGCCTGCACGTAGTCGACTTCCAGCTGGAAAAGCGTGCGCTGAGAGATAAGCGCCTGCGGATACGCGGCGGCCATGTTCTGATAATTGGTTCGGTAAAGCTGATAAGCCTGTTCGGCACGCGGAAGCATCTCGGTCTTATATTGCTGAACCGTGGCTCGGGCCGCATCATACTCGCGGAATAGACCCGCGAGGTCCCGAGCGATCTGGAGTTTCATGCGCGCGACTTCCTGCCTGGCGCTCTCGATCTCACTTTTGGCGGCCGCGATGTTCCCTTGGTTCCGATTGAAGATCGGTAACTGGATGCCGATTTGAACGCCGCCATTCAGTCCGACTGGCTTCCGCGTCGTCTCCAGAGGTTCGTAATTCTGTGACAAGTTGCCGTAGAGCTGCAGATCGGGAATAGGCGCTCTCTTCGCTTGTGCCAGCGAGGCCGCCGCTCGTTCCACGCCTTGATCAGCAAGCTTTACTTCCGGACTTTCCCGTAACGTCGTAGCAAGCCACTGGTCGTAGTTGAGGTCCGGTATAGCCTCCAGATCGCCTTGCAGAGGCACCAGGGGGAGATCAGGTTTACCGACAACGGCGGCTAAGGTTCTCCACGAGGAGCGGAGGTTTTGCTGAGCGATTCGAAGACTGACGTTGGCCTGTTGCTGTTCCACCTCGGCTTGAAGAACATCGGGACGGTCCGCCTGGCCCACGTTTGCGAGTTGATGGGAGGTCTGCGTGGCATCCGTCGCAAGTTTGGCAAGATTCTGCCGAACTTCGACGAGCCGTTGCGCGCCTAGGACCTCATAGAAAAGCATACGGACGTTATTAACAATCCGAAGCCGCTGAAGTGCGCTGGCCGTTTGCGACTGTTGCGCCAGAAGTTCGGCGACACGTCGGGCAGCCCGCAGCTTTCCTCCCGTGACGATTGTCTGGCTGACAAATCCGCCCTGCTTTCCGCCACTGAAGTATCCACCTCGAATTTCGTCTCCGTAATAACCAACTGTCGGATTTGGGTATAGCCCGGCTTGTCGCGCTAGTCCGGCTGACACCCGCAGGTTCGCCTCGGCTTGAACGATCGTTGGATTGTTCGCTAAAGCGATCCGCTCAAGTTCCTCCATACTCATACCGGCCTTGGTGGAATCCTGGAAAGCGGCTGCCGACGCGGAAGACATGATCTGCAAGTCGTAAAGCGTCATTTCGCCTTCGTGCATCTTCGCGGTGATATGGTCGCCAGCCTTCACGCGCGAAAACACCTCCTCGTTGGCGATGGAATAGTTCATCGTCATTGCTCCCATTCCGCCAGGGATCGGCTCGTTGGCAATGCTGAGTTGTTTCGAGCTGGTGTCCACGCCTTTCACGGTGCCCTGCAACGTATACGTCTTTCGATCGTTTTGCTGCCCTCTAACGATCGGGCTAAGCAGCGCGGTGAACGCGCCGACCGTAAGCAGAATTGAGAAAACCCGACTCATCGAGCCCCGTTCCCTTTCTGCTGGGCCTTCAGCGCGAGAATCTTCTCGTACTGCTCCGCGGGAAGCACACGAACAAGTGTCATCATGCCGCCGACAAAGCCACTCCAGCCAGGGGGGAGACCGTAACCTTCTGGTTTATCGACTTCTTTATCGATCGCCATCATTGGACCTTCCATAAATGCGTCCTGTGGGAAGAGGTGCACCTTGTTCGCGTCGCCCGGAAGTTCCGGCATCTTCATACCGCTCATTCCTTGCATGCTGCCGTGGTCCATTCCGGCCATTTTCGAGTGATCCATGCCCGGCATATTGGCCATCGCCTTATCGGCCTCGCTCTGTGAAAGCGGACCGTTTGAGCGGGGCATATCGGTCGATGAGCCAACTCCCAGGCCGCGCCCTAAACTCGGGCCACGATTCTCAGAAGTTGCATTTCCGTCGCGCAACATTCCCATGCCGTCCTCCATGCTTGCACCCGCTTGCATTCCGTGGCCGAGGCGAGTCATCGGCCCGACGTTTGAGGACATTTGGTTCATCATGTGGTGTGGAAGATGGCAGTGGAGCATCCAGTCCCCGAGTCGGTCTGCAACGAATTCGAAGTCTTTTGCTTGAGCGACTCCGACCAGCGTTGTATTTCCGCGCGTCCAAGCCGATTCCTGTTGACGTGCTCCCTCTCTTCCGGTCTCCCAAAACGTGAACCCATGCAGATGGATTGGGTGGTGGTCCATACCCATGTTGATGAGCCGTATTCGCACTCGCTCACCTTTCCGGATGATGAGCGGCGTGGAGGCGGGACCCGCTTTTCCGTTAAAAGTAAGCCAGTTGAACTCCATATTCATGCTGTTGGGAATCGAGCTGTTCGGAAGTACCGCGTACTCCTGCAGCGCGATCAAATAATCCTTGTCAACGTGAGGTGCATACGCAATCTTGGGATGAATAATGAATCCACCAAGCATCCCAACCATCTCTTGCATCGCCATATGCGGGTGATAGAAGAATGTGCCGTTCTGGTGAAGTGGGAACTCGTAAACGAATCGTTCCCCAGGCATAACCGGCTTTTGGCCAATTCCAGGAACCCCATCCATCTCGATGGGAAGTTCGAGCCCGTGCCAATGGATTCCAGTCGGTTCCGGCAGGTGATTGTCGAAGACAATCCGCACACGGTCACCCTCGGTTGCCTGAATCGTAGGTCCCGGAGCGCTACCGTTGAATCCCCAAAGATCAAAAGTTCTGCCCGGAACAATAACCTGTTTGACCGGCTCCGCGACAAGGTTGAAAACCTTTACGCCGTTGTCGATGGTGAACGGAAGATCGCCCACGTCGAGAGTTGTAACCGGCACTGGCAGTCCGCCGCGTACCGCGTTTTCTCCTGGCTGAACCCTCAGGTTTGCCGCTGGCTGGGGATTCGCCATATGCTGCATATCCATCTGCCCCATCGCGCCATTCTGAGGTCCTTTCTGCTGTGCTGAAAGAAGACCTGTTCCGGCGAACAGCCCTGCCGATAGCGAAGAAAGTTTAGAAAAGAAAACCCGTCGATTATTCATAGAAGCCCTTAACGTCGAAACGTTCAAACCTGCGCGCCCGAGATGGCGCTACGCGTGCGCGGCAAAGCCGACCACTCGCGTGAGTCTTAAGGAATTCGAGACGAAGCTGGGGCTAGATACGGAGAATGGCGAAAGCGGGAATATCGGGGACGCCGGAGGAATCCAGGAAAACGGAAGGAGCACAGCGCCGAACGGGTAGATATTGATCCAGAGAAACTGGCGCCGACCCGTCGAAAAGCTGGGCCACGTCCGAGTATTGGATCGGATTGGCTGCAACAAGATCGCTTGTGGTCACAACTAGGATCGGACACGGTTGTTGTTGCTGAGGTCGTTCCTCCCCGTGCCGCACGGGTCTATTTCGATCAGGACAGCAAGCGTGTGCACCGCCATGTGAACGAACGACGTGCGCCTGATGCGGGGCGTTCCCCGTCACCCCTTGCATCGAGCAGGACAGTGCGCACTGCGCGTTGATAGCGGAAGCCATCACGGCAATGATCGCGAGAAACTGTCCGGCAAACCTGAACATCTGCTCCTATCCTACCGCGAGTAGCGCGAGAACAATTCAACCAATTCGGTGTACATGGCTTCAGATTCAGCAGGGTGTGCCTTCTGAAGGGTCGTTGTCACACAGTGGCGCAGGTGATTGCGGAGCAAAGCTTGCCCGAC
>JBPCOQ010000204.1:0-24582 GCA_051000095.1 Bryobacteraceae bacterium
CAGCAAGTTTGACGACTTTCACCCCGAGCGGAGCCAGCTTAGCTATTTTATCGGCGCGGTGAGGAAGTGCTCAAGGGGACGCCCGGCCGAGGCACCCAACTTACCCACAGATTCCCCGGACGAGCCAATTTGTTTTACCCTTTCGGAGCCCGTTCCAGCAAGCTTTTTCTGCAATCCCGCGTTTACCTGGAAAGCTTCAGTCCCGACCAACGGGAGGGCGTAGGATTCTTCGTTTTGGGTTTTTCTTTCATAAGAAGGTTTTGATTTTAGATTTTGATTTTAGGTTTCAGACGCAGCGTAGCCTCGGTACCGAAGTCACTGGTTGTCTCCCGTGATGGCGGAAGCCGTCTTGGTGCGCCAACTCCGGGGTCCGCACTTGAGCACATGGCCGTGATGCAGGATGCGATCCAGCATGGCCGTTACCGCGGCCGCGTCGCCCAGCAGCTCCCCCAATCCTCCACGGGCCGGTTTAATGCGGAGTCCATTTTTATGCGGACTCCGCAATCCATGGAAGCCGCCGCCCGTCATGTCGAGGTGTTTTCGCTCCGCATAATCTGAGTGGCCTTTAGCAGGGCGATTAGCTTGTCCCTTGCCTTGAAGCGACCTGTCCGCAAGTTCGGAGCGATCACGGATTCAAGGGTTTCGAGCTTTACCGCCGGATCGGCGCAAGTGTAAATCTCTGTCGTTTGCATGCTGGAATGTCCAAGCCAGTGTCGATCTATTCCTATTTTCATCGCTGTCCTTGCGCGACAGCGCAGGGGAACACGCAAGCGTGGAGCAGGCGCTTCTCAAGACCATTGCCTGCTTGAGCCAGAGTATCCAGCGCTTTCATCGGAAGATTGAAGAAACCCTGGCGATCCACCCGGACGCTGATATGTTCCGGTCGCTTCCAGGTGCGGGCGCCGCCCTGGTAGCCGCCTTCGGGACAGATCGCGAGCGGTTTGCCAGTGCTGACGAGGCGGCTCGCGTAACCGGTATCGCACCGGTCCGGGAGCGGAGCGGAGCGGCAAAAGCGAGTGGACCCACTTCCGCTTTGCGTGCTCCAAGTTCTTCCGGCAAACACGCTTAGGTGCGTAAACGCATTTCACGAGTGGGCAGCCCATTCCATTGGTTATTCGGATTGGGCGCGTGCGTACTACAAGCAACAGTGGGCCAAAGAGTCCGGTCACCACGCAGCGGTGCGAGCGCTGGCGTTCAAGTGGATTCGTATCCTATTCCGCTGCTGGAAAAACCATACGCCGTACGATGAGCAGACTTATGTAGCGGCCCTGCGTTTTGCGGGGATTGAAGCTGGCAGCGGCACTTCCAACCACGTTAAGTTAGGCACTCGAAAAAAAGTGGGGTTGGATGCATTTTTCTCTTGACGGAATAACTCAGAGGACTTGCGTGCGTAAACGCATGCTGAAGCACGGGCATGAAAGCACCAAAGCTTAACGCGGCCTTGACTGCCGAGTCGCGACTCTACAATTCTCGCAAATCACCCTGGCGGACCCTAGTTTCTGATACTTATGACGGCACCCATCGCTCCCGCTAAAGCATGCCCCACTCCGCGGAGCGGCTCACGTCGGAGCTGGAGCAGAGGTTGGGCGACGAGGAGCTTGCGAAAGAGCCACGGCGTTACCTGAGGAGCAGCTCGGGCTCGCTCTTAAACTCGAAATTCTCACCGGCCGCGTGGACTCGCAGCTTTCCGGGGCCAAGCGGTTTGCCCGAGTTCGGAAAGAACACCGCGCCATCGGTCGACTCGCCTGGGGCGAGCTTGGTCCTAACCAGCGCAATGGCCGAAGCCGCCGCTGCCGCTTTCAGGCGCGCCGAACTGACCTCCGCCAGCGCGTTCCGCCGGCGCACTTCATAGCCGTTGGTCGATTGCAGCCTGGAGTTTCCATAGATGCCCGCTTCATAGGTCGATACGAGTTTGATCACGTCGTGGCGGCTGGCTTTCTCGATCAAGGAGTTGACAACCGTGAGGGCCGGCGATGCCTCGGCAATTGAGCCATCGCTACGCTGGTAGGTAAAATCCTCCGGCTTGACGGTCCAGGAGATCTTGGAGCCGTTGGACAGTGCAACCTGAATAATTGAATATTCGCGAACATGCGAGGGCAGGGGCGCAAACATGATGGTGACCCCGTTCTTGGTGAGGGTCTTGTACCGTAGGCCATTCTGTTCAAACTCGATGATTTGAGCGCTTAAACAGAGGCATACGCCGACCGACAATACTAACCGCAGCCGAAGGCCCATACTTCCATCATAGAGTTGTTATAACCCTGAAAAGCCAGAGGCAATGCGGGTTGTTAGATAGACGGCGGCGGGATCGAGTCTTCCGGTTCTTCTTTTTCTTCCTTATCTTCTTCCTTGGGCGAGTAGTACGAGTGATAGTAGGTGTACTTGCTGTACAGTTCACCGCGGCGGGCGCCGTTCACAACAATTCCGAGAACATTGTTCTGGCACAGCGACTGCATGGCTCGGGTGATCGAATCGATGGTGGTTGAGCCGATCCGCACTACCAGAATCGTTCCGTGACAAAGCGTGGATAAAAGGTTGGCATCGGCCGCGAACAGGAGCGGCGGGCTATCGATAATGACCCAATTGAAAACCGTCGGCAATTGGTCGAGCATTTCCTTAACCTGTTTAAGGTTAAGCAGCTCGAGAGGATTAATAACCGCCTCACCGGCGGGCATGACGTATAGGCCGGTGTTGCCGACGCGGCGAATCGCCTCATGCAAAGGGACTTTACCGAGCAGGTAATCCGTGGCGCCAGGGCTCCGATCGATCCGCAGCAAGTTGTGCGCGATCGGGCGTCGAAAATCGAAGTCGCACAGGAGCGTGTGATTTCCCGACAACTGCGCCTCCGCAAGAGCCAGGTTCATCGCCGCGAAGGATTTCCCTTCCGCCGGCGACGGGCTGGTCACCACGGCGGTGTGGATGGGCTGCAGACTTTGCATGTGATTCAGCTTGGTCCGCAAAGTCCGGAACTCCTCGGTAGGCGCTTCATGCGGATTGCCTGGATCGACCAGCAGAGAATCGGGGGAGGGGTTATAAGGGATTGTCTTGATTTTGTCGAGCAAGCCCTCCAGGGGATGCGTGAACACAGCCGCGGCTGAGGAGTGCACGGAGCCACGCTGTCCAAAATCACGCTGTCCAAAATCCCGTTGCCCCGAATCTGGCCGGTCCACTGGCTCAGAGGTGGCGATTCCGCCGGTCGAAACCTGTTCCGCTCGTCTTAGTGCATCATGAACTCGGCTCATATTTTCTCCGTAGCCTGCAGCTTGTTAGTGCAGTTGCTATAGTTTTGTTGCAAAGTAATACACCACGGAACTGGACATGACCACCACTCCAACCAGGCAGGCAGTGGTCCAGGCCAGCCATGAGAGGCGGCGCCGGCGGCGGACCACGAGATCGTTTTCGAGCAGCGGGATACTACCCAAAATTGGGAGTTGAGTATAGGCGCGCACGTCTTTGAGATTCTTGAGCGCCGTATTTTTGACCTCGCGTGCACCGGCCAGGAATATGCCGGCTAGAAGACCGAGGCCCGTGCCAGCCAGGACAATCATGGCGCGGCGCGGTTCGGTCGGCGTTACCGGCAGACTTGCTGCCTCGAGCAACTCAAGCTTCTCACCCTGTTGCCGGCTAATCACCTTAGTGGCCAGATCGGATGATGTAACCTTTTTGTCCAACTCCTCGAAATCGCGCTTGGCGAGCTCCTGATCGCGGATCAACTCTTCATATTCCTTCATTCCGACAGGCATGCTCTGCAGCCTCTCCTGCACGTTCCTCATCTGAGAAGTAATCTGCACTACCTGCTTCTGGTAATCCTGCATCTCCATGTCCTTAACGCCAATGAGGGCCTGCACGCGTTTGGTAACAGCTTCGTAATCGCGCTGCTGCTTCAGGAATTCCTGATTGGGCGGTTTGACGATCACCTGTTCCGGCTTCTTGGCCTCTTCCCTGGCAATTGTGTCCCGCTGTTTCTTTACCGACTCCAGCTTGGCTGCAAGCGCCTGCACGTCCGGGTGGGATTCCTTGTAACGCTCGCGGGCGGCTGCAAGAGCATTTTCATAATACGTAACCTCCCGGTCTTTCTCGGCGATTTTCTCGTTCTTCTGTTGCACACCCAATTCCTGTACAGTCGGGTCTTTCAGCGCGGATGCCTGGTCTTTGTTGATTCGGAGTTGGTTCTCGAGCAACAGCTTTTCCTGGCTGACCCGGCTCATGGAGGAATTCAAATTTAGCATCTGCGCTTGCAGCGCAGTATATTGCTGATAATTATTCGCACTTTGTTCCGGCAGATGCCCGAGGTTGCGGGCTCGAAAGGCGCTAATCCGTTGCTCGACATCGTCCAGCTTTTTCTTGGCCGCGTTGCGGCTGTCCTGCATGAACTGCGTGGTGAAGTGGGTCTGTTCCGACTGTTCGTTTTGGCTCTCGATCAGAAAGCGGCTGATCAGATCCTGCGCGACCTTCTGAGCGATGGCGCGATTACTGTAAGCAAAACCGACCTGAAAGGCCGGTATCGCGGGCTTGTTGCCGTTGCCCATCTGTCCAAAAGTCTGCACGGCGCCAATCTTGATGTCATGCTGGCGCATGTTCTCGATGATGTCATCGAGGGGCAGGCGGCGCTGCTCTTTTTTGTAAAGGTCGTATGTGTTCACAATCGAGGTCAGAGTTGGCCGATTCAGAATCACTTGGCTGATGGAGTTGATCCTGCCCTGCAGATCTGAATTGAGGTTGCTGGGAACGTAGGCTTCGGGTACCAGCGGGGGCACCACTCGAATGATTCCCGCGGACACGTATGTATCGGGCCATAAGAAGGCTATAACGACGGATGCGACCAGCGCCGCAAAAGTCGGGCCGAAGATCCAGGCTTTGTGGCGCCGTAGAATGTCTATATAATCTTCTACATCGAGCGAACGCCTGCTGACTGATAGTGAATCCTGTGGCTGCATGATAGTTCTGCTTCTCCTTACGGCGGGACCTGTTACGGCACTATGATGTGGTCGCCGTTTTGAACATAAATATTTTGTTCCATCTTTTTCCCCTTGGTGACCTCGGTGTAATTAAATTTCAAAGTCTTGGCGCCACGTAGAATTTTAATTTTTTTCTTGTTGGCAAAATCCTTGAATCCCCCGGCAATGCTGAGGGCCTCCAGAACTGTGGTCGGAGTGACTAAAGGAAAGGCTCCGGCGCGGTTCATTTCGCCGTCGATATAGTATTTCTTGCTGCGTACGTCTGTTACGAAAACGGTGACGTCCGGATTGTTAAGATATTTGCCAAACTTTTCCTTCAGATCCGCGGTGAGTTGCTGGGGCGTTAACCCGGCCGCCTGCACTTCCCCAATGAGATTGACTGAAATCTTTCCGTCAGGACGGACATACGCCGGAAAAGTAAAATCCGGCTCTCGCCAAGTCTTAATGAAGACGACATCTTCGGCGCCCAGAACGTATTTGTTGGGGTCTACCGCTGCCACGGAGGGCGTTTCGGAAGCTTTTCCGGGAGTAGGAGGTTGGGAGGCCTGTGGATCGGATTTGGGAGGGTCAGGCCTGGTCTGGGCACAGACGGCCAGAGCCCCCAAAAAGGTGAACGTTATCAAACAACTGGCGAGACGGAACTTCACTTTTCGTACGCTCCTGAAGAAGCCCACCCGGTCCCGAATGCCGGCAGCGGTTTTGTGCTCTGGCATGGTGAGAATCCGTGGGACACTTTATTGTACACTGTACAGTTTACAGAGATCATTTTCGGAATGCCTTGCATCCTTTCGTAAGCCTTGCGGCCGGGGCTGAGGTTCAGTAACGATGAACTATTTTCTTGCAAAAACAGAACCCGCCACTTACTCTATCGACCAACTCGAGCAGGAGCATAAGACCGTTTGGGACGGCGTTACGAACCCCCAGGCCGTCCGGGCGATCCGGGAAATGCGCCCAGGCGATCGCATCCTGATTTACCACAGTGGCGGGGCTGCGGCAGTGGGGGGCTGGGCTCGCGTGCTGTCGCAGCCGCGGGACGATCCCAAGCAGGCCAAGTCCGCGGTGGTCGAGATCCAGTACGGCGGCCGGATCGATCCGCCGGTTACTTTGGCCGAGATCAAAGCGTCGAAGCTTTTCAGCGATTGGGCGTTGGTCCGCCAAGGGCGGCTTTCGACAATGGCGGTTCCGGCGGAGTTTCTGGTTTGGTTGCGCAAGCTGCGGCCACAGGCAGGGATTTAAATCTGATCTAGTCCACAATGCTGTTCACTTGACGGCGAACCATGGAGCTTTTTCCTCATGGCGGATTGCGAAGCGCCTGACTGGGGGCTTCTCCGGTTTGCCGCAGCTCGTGAACGGATGAAAGTAGTTCGGAATCTTCCACTGCTGGACATCACCGCTGAGGTTGCTGAGTGAGCGTCCAGCATTTTGGTCTCCGGCAAAATCCCTCGCAAAGCTGCCACCGACGCTGCGCACATCGCGATCGCAGCCGTGCACGGAATGAATTTCCTGTTATAACCTGGAATTGCGTGCATATTGCGAATGCGGTGATTGCCAAGCCACTTGTCTTCATCTGTCAGGAGCATGGGTGTGAATGTCCAGTCATCTGCATACCGGAAGAACTTATGGGAGGATAGTCATGCCGATAGGCCCTAAGGTCGATGAAGTCCGACGCGTTCGCGAGGATGAAGCCGCCAAGCATGGTTCGATGTCAAGGGAATCCTATGGCCTCGAAAAGCGACAACGTCGCTCCAGGCATAAGGTGGTATCGTTTGTGCCCGAAAAGAAACTGAGCGCCTAATCGGGGCGGACCAGAACGGAACGGGTATCCGGATCAGCAGGTACTTATCTCCAACGGCATAGGTTCATCGACGAACCAATTGCAGGTCGACGGTTTGCCAACGTTACGGCCAAGTGTATCGTTTCAGAGAGGCCGCAGCTCGTGCACAACGCGGGGCGCCGTTGCCGAGGTGAGCCTCAAGCCATCAATCGTTCGCTGCTTTTGCACGTAGGTGCTAAGCGACCGCAGTGGTGCGAGTCACTCGCTCATCTGGGAAAATACTGGGATCGGCAGCGCCGGACTGCCACGTCAGGGCTTTGGTAATCCATATGAAGGTTGCTGCCCATCAATCTCCTCTTCTTCGCTGTGGCTCAATGGAGGCGATTGAACTCATTCGCGAAAGAGTCAAGTGGTGCGAATCCGAGGTGGTAGCAATTCTCTGCTGCCCGGAAGCCATACTAGGCAGCTTGGCAGACTACGCTCCACCCCTCGCGATTTCGCGATTGATCTGGAACGAGGCCAGTTGGCCACCGTGCTTGCGCCGCTTGCGAATCCCGGTCTTCACGGTCGGCGGCATGACATTCGAGATTATCACCTGCAACGATTCCAATTTCCTAGAGCCAGCCCGAATAATGGCGGCAAAGGGGGCAACAGCGCTGTTCGTGGCCACAAATAACGGTCTCCCTGCAAACCGGTCAAACGGACCTCGACTCGCAAGCGAGAAACGTTGACATCGCTCAAGCGATAGACAGCAGCGTATCAGTCATTCGAGCTGACGCATCAGGTAGCAACGACGATCCAGTATCCTTCGGATCCTCCGAGATCATCGATTCCGAGGGAATGGTGCTTCAGTCGGCGCCGCTACTTTCCGAAACCCTCCTGGTCGCCGGCATTGAAACTGTACCCCGGCGTCGACGCGGATGGAGTGCTCCGAAAAACCGTGCTGTCGCCGAGGAATACACGCGGCTCATTGCTCAGGAGTTTCTGGAGGCCTGTCCCGCTAGGCACGGAAGTTGACGATGACAATAGACTCGATCCTTGAGCTTCAAGACAAAGGTTACTGTGTGCTCAAGGCACATTTTCCCCATCATTTGATCAATGCCTGTCGAGACGCGTTTGGGCCGGTTCTCTCGGCTTACCTACAAGCCCACGGTCACGAGCCAAACCGCGGCCCATATCGTCATTTCCTCCCTATGCCGTTTGATCCGCCCTGCTTTGCTCCCGAATTCTTTTTCGACGAAGACGTGTTGAGTATAGTGCGTGGAGCGTTGGACGATCGGGTCGTCGCGGACCAATGGGGCTGTGATGGCCCCTCCGAGGTTCCGGCTACCAGATTTTTCACGTCGATTATTCACCGTCCATTGTTTGCCGAATCTCCTGATCTCGAGTTGCCCACATACATGCTGGTCGTCAGCTTTGGCTTGGTCCCGATTACGCTAGACAATGGCCCGCTTGAAGTTGCGCCTGGGACACACCGAATGCCGAGAAGTAACGCGATTCGAGCGGTCGAATCCGCCGAAAGCAGAATGGAGCCCGTACCGTTGGAGATTGGTGACGTGCTGATTCGTCATCCCTGGGTGCTGCATCGAGGGACGCCAAACATGACCGATACTCCGCGAACTCTTGCTACCATCCGGCATGTCCGACGCTGGTACGCCGACAGCAGCCGCGCGGTCAACTCTGTTCCCCACGCCATTTGGAACTCACTGACACCAGAACAGCGTAGCCTGATGCGCTTTCCGGTTGGAATAGGCGATACCGCGCCGTCGGTCAGCCCGAAGATTGGCGCCGCCGGCTAACCCAAGTTCGTCAGTGAATGTCTGCGCTACATTTTTGATCGAACTCGAAACGTTCGGGGATGCTGATGCCGAGCTGGTGCAGAAGGGATTTCTGGTTCGCTTTGGGCTCGGTGACGCGACGGAGCCGAATTCCGCGGCCATCGGTGGTGGGCAGGATAATATCGGCGCTGTGCAATGTGGATAGCAAGGCGAGCGCTTTCATCGGTGACAGCGGCTGAACGTTGTTGGTCCCGCTCGATGATACTTCAGGAAGCACGGCGGGCCGACGCTTCAGCAGGTGTTTGAGCGTAACCCACATGGCGTAACCCACATGGCGTAGCCCAGGAACGCAACCATGACATGGGTCTTGACTCGCGGCTCGAGTTGATGGAACAGCGGCCGAATCGACAACTCACTTTTCAGTGCGCGAAACGAAGCCTCGGCTTCGGTCAATTGCATGCGGTTACGCACCCTCGAAAATACAGGATGCGGCCATGCAAGTCCTTTGTTTTCATTCAAGTCTTTGCCCGGCCTCCGGGCAGGGGAACACGCAAGCGTGTACCGCGACCACAACTCCTCGGCCGTTGCGGCCTTGAGATTGGTCCGAAGCATGTAAGCGCCCTCGCGTAACTCGCGCCAGTTCTTGCGGCCTTCTTTCATCTGCCAGGTGAGGCGTACGCCCTCGGCCGTATCGCTCACCGCGATCTCATATCGATCGTTGACCTGGGAATGCCGGGCCTGAATTCCGCCCAGCCGCCGCGCCATCTTTTGCGGTCCTTCAGGCGGCTGGTGGCGATCGTCTTCTCCTACGCGGCGTTCCCACCAGATACTGCCCATTCCGCTTGCGGATCGCTTGCAGGTTCTCCTCGCTCACGATGCCACGATCAAACACCCAGATGCGCCGCGCCTTGCCGTACTTACGTTCCACCACGCTTGCGTGCGTAAACGCATGCGCAGGATAGTTTCCATCGTCGATACATCGGCGCGATTGCCGTTGAACGTCTCGTAGCTGAATGGAAAGCCTTCGCTGTTGACGATTAGCGCAATTACCATCTGCTCGCAGTCCGGCAGGTGATCGCGCGAATAACCACGCCGCATCCCAGTACGGGCCGCAACCGGCATCGGATTCTTTTCCGCCGCCCCCTCGACATAAGTGCTCGTCAGGTCATAGAGCAGCACCTCGAACTCGGCTCCGAACAACTCTCCGTAGCGCTGCTTCAGATGGCTCTCGAGTTTCGTCTTGTGCGGCAGAATCCGGTCCACGCTTATAGTTGCTCCATGAGGGTTTTCCAATATCTGAGGAGCGACACGGGGGATGAGGGTGCAGGGGGAAGGGGGCGGCGTCGCTGGAAGCATTCCTTGCTGTGCCGGACACATCAGGGACGCCCCCTTCCCCCTGCTCATCACTCCCTCGGGTAGAGAAGCGCCGCCTGGTTCAGGCACAAATAGCGCTAGGCGAATTGGATCACAAACGTGGGGTTTGCAAGATGTTAAAACAGAGTCACAGTGAATTGGCAAGCGTCCCGCTGCTACGAATCAGCCACGCCAACATTCCGATGCGTTTACGCACGCAAGCGTGTTTAACGCAAGTGCGGTGCCCTCTCAGTGGCCAGCAGCGTTACCATTCCGCCGCGGCTATGCCCGACAATGCCCATCCGGTTCGGATCGACGTAATCCCGTTTCGCTAGATATTGCCCGGCGGCGATTACATCCGCTACATCCGTGGTACCGTACGCGTTCTGATAATGATTCGTACCGTAGCCGCTGCTGCCGCGATAATCCGGAAAAATCACCACATAGCCTCGATAGACTTCCCGCAGCCGGACGCGATCGCCGTACTCGTCTTCAAACGCCGGACGCTGGAATCGACCTCCTGCCGGTCCAGCATCTGCTGTATCAACTCGAGTTTAATCGCCGTATCTTTGGCATCCATGTTCAGGAATTTCTCGAGCTCCTGCGGCTTCTGAAGTGTCGAGTCCTGGACGCGCGCAATGACAACGGTGTATAGCAAAGCCAACGCCGTTCTGCTGCAAATGTCGAATAATCGATTCATGATTCCTTCTTCTGTCAAAAAGTGGGAGGCGTGTTGATCCAGAGAATCACAGCTTCCGTCTTGCCGGGGTTGAGCCACCGATGCGGCGCTTTGCTTTCGAAATAGAAGCTGTCTCCGGAGCGTAATTGAAACTCCTGGTCTTTGAGGTAGATGACCAGCCGCCCGCGGGTAACAAATAGAAATTCTTCTCCCTCGTGGGAATAGGATTCCACGCTGCCCGCGCCGGGGGCGATCCGGAACAGGTGAGGCTCCATCATGATCCCGCCCCATGCAAGAAGTTCCATCCGGACGCCTTCCCCACCCTCCAAAACCTTTCGTTCACTGGCGCGGACCAGCGGTCCAACGGACGCCGCCGGGCTGAAAAATTCCAGGAGATTCACGCCATAGTACTGCGCGAGCTTATGCGTTATTCCAACCGACGCGCTACTCTGCGAGCGTTCGAGATTGCTCAGGAATCCGATAGAGAGATTCAGCGCCTGCGCAACCGTCGCCAGCGCTTCGCCTCGTTGAAGACGTAGTTTACGGAGCCTCGAACCAACCGAATCCCGATTGCCATTCGATCCTGCCCGCGCGGGCGCCAATCCTTCTTGCCGCAATTGATTGAGAATGGCAGGCGCGTTCAACCGCGCCACGCGGCGCAAATAAACCGCCCGGCGAAGGATGCGGATCTCATCGTTTGTGTACATCCGATAGCTGCTGCCGGTACGCGTAGGGACTACCAGCCCCAGCTTTTCCCACCCGCGGATCATGGATGCGGATATGCCCAGCCTGCTCGCTACCTCGCCGATTTTGAGAGCTTCGCCAGGTTCCCGAGTTTTGTGAGATTTCTTCGGCTTCATATCGCAAGCAGTTCCTGCACGGCCCGATACGCCTGGTCCATGGCCTGATCGGTATAAGCGGCGGCAGCGGCATCGGAGTTGGCAATCGTAATGCGCCCAAAGCCCTGCCGGGCGAGATCGCACGGCCGCTGGCCTTCTGGCCATTCCGGATCGAACAGGTAGTTGTACTCGTAGGCGTAACCGTGCGGCCAACGATTGACGGTAATCGCGCTGATGTCCCGGGCTGGGTCAAAGCCGCCTGGCGCGAGGGTACGAACTAATTGGTCGCGAATTTTGCGCTCGAACGTTTCGAATGTCGTGGTGAGCAAGTCGATGTGCCCCGCGCGGTGCTGATCGCGTTCCGAAAGTCCCGGCTTGCAGGGTGTCCGTTCCATTCGAATCAGCACCGGATCGGAGGGTGTCTTGGGAATTTGCCGGTAATTGCCAATAGCCGCCGGCATCTCCAGTTTCATCGAAGTGTGATACATGCCTGGCGCCGAGGCCCCGCGAATTCCCAATTTGTGAAAAGCCTTCGAGTTCCGAAGCGCGACTGCCGTGTAGACCAACGGCACCTTCACGCCATACCGGAGCGCCTCTTTCTGTTCCTGCGGCAGCTCCGGACAAAGGTAAGGGATCATCATATTCCAACACGCCAGCACGACCCCCTTGCCGCGTACGCGATAGGTTTGATTGTCTCGGAAGTAGCTGACTTCTACCTCCTTTGCGGATGCCGGATCGCCCACGTGACGCGCCTGCACAACCGTGGTGTTCAGCCGGATTCTAACCGGTGAGCGGCCATGGTCCAACCGGCCGTATTCGAACTTGGCGGTTACAATATCTTCCGCGGTGTGTCCGGGCGCGATCCCGGGGATCAGAGATCTCACCAAGGCGCGTGCAATCGCGGCATTCCCATCCGGAAAATGAAATGTGTACGGTGGTTGCGGGGTGGCTTCTCCGCGTGGAGTAAAACCCATGCGCGGCGCCGCTCCGGGCTCCAGCTTCATGCCCTGAAAACCGGGATAATGTAAGGCCCAACAGTCCAGCGAGTTTACAGCGTCGATGCCCGCTCCAAATAGATCGTGGGTGCGGGTCTGATAAAAAGGAATCACAGCGGGGTGAACCTTTGCGATGTTCAGGAGGAAATCCCGGTAGCTGATCCTTGAAAGCCGGTCCTTCTTCTCAGCCGAAGACAGTCCCGGCATGTAATCGATGTTGGCCTCCTGCAGCCGGACGATGTCGTTCCGGGCCTCCAGCGGCAATGGGGACTTCGCGAGGAATTTTTCCCAGGAGGTCGAAGTTCCCGCGCCCGGCTCGTCATCATCATCAGCCCCGCGGGGTATTCCAACTACCAGCCGATCCGTTCCGAAAGTCTCTTTGTCAAAGAATATTGCGGGCCGCAGCCGCTCGAAGAGAGATCCATCGGCGGCTAGTTTCGCTTTGGCGCTTAATGCAGGTGGATCGATGCCGAGCTCGTCCATGAGCCCGCGCGCTTCCTTGCTATAAGGAAACGGGGACTCAATACTGAAGGTACCGCCGTACGTGATGAAATGGCGGCCCCGATCCACGAACTCATTCCGCTTGGCGTGTCCGCCAAAGTCGTCGTGATTATCCAGGACCAGAATGCGAGCAGACGGGCCCGTCCTTGCGCGATAGAAATAAGCTGCCGCGAGACCGCTGATCCCACCACCGGCAATGATGAGATCGTACGTCTCGCCGGTCTCAACGGGATTCCCCGCCCTGGCCCAGAAGTTTCCATCCCGCAACATGTGAGCGGCCTCGAACGACCCGGGATGGGAGCCGCGCATTCCAGTAAGAGCCGGCGGATAGTAACCCGGCCTGTCTTGCGCGGATATTTCCGCCGCCGAGCCACTCCCTCTCCGCTGTAACGCGAGCGCGCCGGTACCGATCGCTACACCGTTGAGGAAATCGCGCCGGGTGATGGACCGGCTCATCCCTAAGCCTCGATCTCGAGCGCGATTACTGTTCTCCTTTTCCATAAGGCTAAATCGAGAGTATCAATCTACCGCCTCCTTCCGCTGCAAAGCTGCTTCGACTCGGCTATCCTGTCCTCAATATGCGAATTTTTGCGATCTTCCTCATCGCCGCCAGCGCATTGGTAGCTGACGACAAAAGCGCGCTGCTCCTGAAGATGGAAACGCGCGCGGCGCATTACGGAGAAGTGTCGCGAAAGATCTGGGAATTCGCGGAGGTCGGCTACAAAGAGAACAAGAGCGCCGAGCTATTGAAGAGTGAACTACGCTCCGCCGGATTCACGCTCGCCGGGAATGTGGCCGCCATTCCGACGGCGTTTACGGCAACGTGGGGCCGGGGCAAGCCGGTGATCGGGATCATGGGCGAGTACGATGCCTTACCCGGTCTTTCGCAAGAAGACGTGCCGGACCGCAAGCCGCTGATCGCCGGCGGACCCGGACATGGCTGTGGGCATAATCTCTTGGGAGCGGCTTCACTGTTTGCAGCGGTCACCATCAAGGATTGGATGGCCGAAAAGAAGATCCCAGGCACGATTCGGTTTTACGGCACGCCGGCCGAGGAGGGCGGAGGCGGCAAGTTGTATATGATTCGCGCCGGTGCATTCAAGGATGTTGACGTGGTCCTGAGCTGGCATCCATCGGACCAGAACGGCGCGTCGCTGCGAAGCTCGCTCGCCATTATTTCCGCCAAGTTCCGGTTCCATGGGAAACCCGCACATGCGGCAGCCGCTCCCGAAGCAGGCCGGTCGGCTCTGGACGGTCTGATGATCATGGCAAACTCGATTGAATTTCTGCGCGAGCACGTACCGGATTCCACGCGCATGCACTATGTCGTCACGAATGGCGGTTCGGCTCCGAATATCGTTCCCGATTATTCCGAGCTGTTCCTCTATGCGCGCCACCCCAGCATGCCGGTGCTCGACAAGATCTGGGATCGCATCATCAAGTGCGCGCAGGCTGGGGCCCTGGCGAGCGAGACACGGATGGAGATGGAACTGATCGACAGCTCCTACAACACGCTGCCGAATGACTCACTGTCCGCGCTGGTGGACAAGAACATGCGAATCGTGGGGGGCGTTACGTACAGCGCCGAAGAACAGGTCTTCGCGGAAGGCGTGCGGAAGTCGTTGCCGGACCGGACCGGGAAAATTGGTAGTCAGGAGAGCATCGTGGCTCCGAGAGAAGGTACGGGCTCGGCCTCCACCGATGCCGGGGACGTGAGTTGGACCGTGCCAATGGCCGCGTTGGGCGCTGCGACGTTTGTGCCAGGCGTGCCCGCGCATAGCTGGCAAGCTACCGCCTGCGCTGGCATGAGCATCGGCCGCAAGGGAATGGTGGTGGCGGCGAAATCGCTTGTGCTGACCGCCGTGGATCTGTTTACGGATCCGAAGCAGGTGGAAGCAGCCAAGGCTGATTTTGAAAAGCGGCGGGCAGGTTTTGAGTATAAATCGCGGGTGCCGGAAGATCATAAGCCACCGCTTACGTACCGGGATAATAAGTAAAGACGCAAACCGTGGGGCAGGGCGCCCGGCCACCTTCGGTCGCCTGGCAGGTGACAAGATCACCTGCCCCACGCGGCCATTACGTCAGCAGTTTTGCGGCGTCCTTCGCGAAATAGGTGAGGATGAAGTCTGCGCCCGCGCGGCGGATCGAGGTCAACGATTCCAGAATCGCCCGGTTGCGGTCTAGCCATCCGTTGCGGGCGGCGGCTTCGATCATGCTGAACTCGCCACTGACCTGGTAGGCCCCGAGCGGCACGTCGAAGCGGTCGCGCGCCTGGCGAATCAGGTCGAGGTAGGGCATGGCCGGCTTCACCATGATCATGTCCGCGCCTTCCGCCAGATCCAACTCGATCTCACGCATGGCTTCGCGGCCGTTGGCCGGGTCCATCTGATAGCTGCGGCGATCGCCGAACTGCGGCGTGGATTCCGCGGCTTCCCGAAAGGGCCCGTAGAACACGGACGCGAATTTCGCCGCGTACGACAGGATTGGCGTGTTCTCGAAGCCATGGTCCAGAGCCTCGCGAATTGCCGCTACACGGCCGTCCATCATGTCGCTCGGCGCGACGATATCGGCCCCAGCGCGCGCGTGCGAAACCGCCGTTTTGGAAAGCCACGGCAGAGTGGCATCATTCTGGACATCGTTGTCGAGGACAAATCCGCAATGGCCGTGGCTGGTGTACTCGCAATTGCACACATCGGTGATCACCAGCAGCTTGGGCAGGCTCTGCTTGATGGCGCGGACGGCCTGTTGGGTAATTCCGTTGTCATCGTACGCGTCCGAAGCGAGATCGTCTTTAGACTCCGGAATGCCGAACAGGATCACGCCGCCGATGCCGAGTCGAATGACGAGCTCGCATTCACGGACCAGCTCATCGACCGAGAGCTGATAATTGCCGGGCATAGACGAGATGGGCCGCCGGACTCCCTCGCCCGTACATACAAACAGCGGCAGGATGAACTGTGACGGGGCGAGCCGCGTCTCGCGCACTAGGCTACGCATCGCTTCCGACACACGCAACCGGCGCATTCGTTGTATGGGGAACGCCATCAAGAACCAGCGTAACTGATATATACTGCTTGCATGAGAAAGCTTCTCGCCCTCTCGCTATTATCGGTTGCCGCGTTTGCCGCCGATATCACTGGAACCTGGAAAGCCACGGTGGAAACCGATGCCGGCAGCGGAACCCCGACGTTCGTCTTCAAACAAGACGGCGAGAATTTGACGGGTACGTATTCTGGCCAGCTTGGCGAGGCCAAGCTCACCGGGACTGTCCATGGGAACAAGGTGGAATGGAGTTTCGATGCTTCGGTTGGCGACGACAAGGCGACCGTGACGTACAGCGGGACTTTAGACGGCGATACCAAGATGAAAGGAACGGCACAACTGGGCTCGTTAGGAAAAGGGACTTTTACGGCGGAAAAGCAGCCTTAAGAGAACCAGCTGAAGCATGCGTTTTACGCACGCAAGCGTGTGCTACAGCAGGCGGAAGTTTACTTCGATTGTTGCGTAGGTTGCGACCGGGTGGCCATCCTTTAAGCCCGGACGGAACTTCCACTTTTCGACCGCCTCAATCGCCTTCTGATCCAAGCCAAGTCCGAGGGCGCGCATCACCTTCAACTCCTTGGGATTACCCTTCTCATCGACGACGACCTGAAGCACCACGGTACCTTGAAACTTCGCTTTGCGCGCTTCCTCTGAGTACTCCGGCTCGATCTTGAAGAGCAGGGTTGGCTGTGACACGCCACCACCGATCTTATAGACACCACCGCCGATATTCCCGCCATGGCCCGGACCGTAACCAGCGCCACCGCCGGAACCCACGCCACCGCCAGGTCCGGTTCCAATTCCGCCGCCCGCGCCCGATCCGTTGGAGGCAATGCCCGATTTCGCGAGCGGGTCGCCCAACTGCGACATATTCACTTTCGGGATGTTCGCGTCCGGCTGGATGATAAGCGTTGGCTCCATCACGAGCTTCGGATTCGGGTTATTGACTACCGCCATCGGAGGAACAAACTGCTTGTCGGCTAGCTTCGGAAGCTTCCCCTTGCTGGGAGGTGTCACGGAGCGGTCCCCACCGCCGCCGCCACCGCCCATCAGGTTCTTCTTCACCGGCTCGGGCCGGTAGGGAGCAAGGTCCGGCGCGATCAAAGTGATCTTTTCCTTGACAACCTGCTGAACAGCTTTATTGGTGCCCAGTACGAACAACAGCGCAATGACGCTGCAGTGGATCAGGAACGACGTTAACCCGGCCCTCTTCTCCTGACCGCCATAGAAGCCCCAAATATCCTGTACAGGAACGGGTTTCGAAGTGAGCTCAAGCGGAGGCAGCTTGGGCGGATGAATAGCCTCTTTGACGTTGTGGATGAAAGACCGATACCAGGGCACTTCCATGTCCTTCGATAGAAGTCTTTGAAGATGGATATCCGGATCGTCAGCCATCATGTCAGTTTGCGCTTGGTATTCGCTCCATTCAATAGACGCAGACGGAATCCCAGGGTTGCAGCCAATACCGTGCTTTGATTCTATCACTTGCACAAATTAAGAATCAGCGTATATGAAAAATGGGATCGCAGCCTACTCATGCCGTAGGGCCACCAATGGATCGACCGCCGCCGCTCGTCTCGCGGGAATATAGTTCGCAAGCGCGGCGATTAAGACCATTCCCACCGTCACCAACGCGAATGTCACCGGGTCCGTAGTCTTAACTTGATAGAGCAGGCTCCTCATCAGGCGAGTTGCGCCAAGGGAAACTACCAATCCGATAACTGCGCCGGCAAACACCGGACCCATCCCCTCCACCAGAACCAACCACACCACATCCCGTTGCCTTGCGCCTATCGCCATCCGGATACCGATCTCCTGAGTCCGGCGTCGGACCGAGTACGAAATTACACCGTAAATGCCGACTGCCGCCAGCACCAGGGCGATCGCCCCAAATAAGCCGAGCAACAGAGTGGACAGCCGCGAACGCCACAGTTTATCGGCAATCACCTGTTCCATGGTGCTCACGTCGGCCACTCCGAGGCTCCGGTCAACGCTCCGGATCTGACGGCGCACGCTGTCGGTCATGCTTTCCGGCTTGATCCGGGTTCGGACGACAAAGGTGAGGTACGAGAGGCCGAACACGTTCGGGCGTTGCAGGTAGGGCAAGTAGATTTCGTCGTCAGCAGGACTGGTCCAGTCGGACTGGCGCGCATCCGTCACAACGCCGACGATCGTTTGCAGCCCACCCGGGTTGCCTGGCACAGATCCATAGGTGACGCGCTGGCCGATCGGATTCCCACCGGGCCAGCGCCGCCGCGCCATCGTCTCGTTGATGATAGCGGCCCCAGGCACACCCTCCCGATCGCGCTTCGTGAACGCCCGTCCGGACCCCACTCGCAGATGCATCGTGTCGAAATAGCCTGGTGTTACCACTCGATAAACTGCCCTCAGTTCTTCGCCCGGCTCCGGTTCCGGGCGGCCCTCGATTTTATAGCCCAGATCCCAGATGTCGCCGCCCAAAGGGAGATGGTTGATGGCGCCCACGGACTCGACCCCAGGCAGCGCCGCTACGGCCTTTTCAACCTGATCAAAAACGGGTGCGCGGCCGCCCGGAGTGTCGTGCGCGGTTCCTCCGATCGAAACCACCAGCGTTAATAGATTCTTCGGATCGAACCCTGCCTCCACGGATTGCAAGCGCTGCATAGTCCTGATCATCAGCCCGGCGCCGGACAGCAGCACGAGAGCCAGCGCGACCTCTGCCGTGACCAGCCAGCCACGCGTGCGCTGCCGTCCCGCGCCATCTGTCGAACCTCGGCTTCTTTCTTTCAAATCCTCGTTCAGACCGGAACGCGACAGTTGCAGCGCGGGCGCGAGCCCGGAGACCAGCCCGGTGACGATCGTCATCACCAGCGCGAACAAAAAGGCGGTCGAATCCAGACCTAGCTCCTGCTGGCGTGGCATGCTCGCCACAGGTAAAATGCGAGTCAACAAACTCACTCCCCAACGCGCCAGGATCAACCCTGCCGCTCCACCCAGACTGGCCAGCAGCAGGCTCTCGGTGAGCAGTTGCCGGATCAGCCGCAGCCGGCTGGCGCCGATGGCCAGACGCAGAGCGATCTCTTTACGGCGTGCCATTGCCCGCGTCAGCATCAGGTTGGCAACATTCGCGCAGGCGATCAGCAAAACGAAGCCAACCGTTGCAAGGAGAATCAGCAGGGTGGGCCGTACCGCGCCGACCACTTTCTCATGCAGCGGCACCACCGAGATGCCGAGCTTGGCATTTGTTTTGGGGAAATCGGCAGCGAGCCGCCGCGCGACTGCGTCCATCTGGGATTGGGCTTGCGCGACCGAAACGCCGGATTTGAGCCGGGCGAAGATACGCAGAGAACGTCCACCGCGGTCGTTCCGGCGCGCGCTCAAGTCGAGTGGAGTCCACATCTCCGCGCGCGTCTGCCAAAATGGAGCGAAGCGGAAGCTGGGCGGCATCACGCCGATCACCGTGAAGGGGGTCCATCCAGGGTGAGACTGCGGCCCGGAATGTTTCGATCGCCCCCGAAGCGCCGCTGCCAAAGCGCGTAGCTCAGCAGCAACACCTTGGACCCGCCGGGCTTCTCTTCCTCAGCAGTGAACGATCTTCCGAGCAAAGGAGCCACTCCCAGCAGAGGCATCATATTGGAAGAGACCTTCAGGCCGGAGATCATCTCGGGACCTTCGCGCCCCATCAGGCTGCCGCCCCAGGCTTGCGCGGCGGCCATCTGCTCGAACGCGGTGATATCGCGGCGGTAATCGAGGAAATCCGCCGGCGACACCGGGAAGTTGCCGTTATGCAAGGTCACCACCAGCCTTTGCGGATCCGCGTAGGGCAGAGGCTTGAGCAGAATGGAATCGACTACGCTGAAAATTGCGATGTTTGCTCCGAGCCCTAGCGCCAAGGCGACGGCAGCCAGAGCGGTGAAGCCGGGATTTTTCGCCAGCATGCGAGCAGAGTAATGTAGGTCTTTGAGGAGAGTTTCCATAGCGGCTGGTTGGTTAGACGAAGAAATAGTGTCGCGGTTTGTTCGCGTCGATTATGCCACCGTGACGATCCTGCGATAACATGATTGCGTGATCAGGACTCAGGTTCAATTTACCGAATCCCAGATGGAGGCACTGCGGACACTTTCTGTTGCGACGGGCCAATCGATTGCACAGTCCGGGTTGCACGACGTGAGTGCCGATCACGGCCGCTACTTGGCCGAGACGATCCTGGAATGACCTTCGTTGACACGTCGGCCTGTACGCAGTTGTGGACCGCGATGACGAAGCAGCGCGAGGAAGCGCGTCCAGTGGACCATCGAAAGGCATCACCGGACGGCGATAGAGGTGGTGGTTACCGCACATCGCCGGAAGCGAAGCGTGGTCGATTGCGCCAGTTTTCCGATCATGCGCGAGCAGGGATTTCGCGCGGTCCCGAGCTAGGGTCGTGACCGAGATCCGCTATGATGAGCTTGCCTCCGCCTTGAACAACCAACACAGGCGTTGTCGATTTCCGACAGGCTCATTCGTTACAACATTGAAAAGGAGGCAATCTGATGCCACAATTTATGTTGTTGTTACATGGAAATCCCAATGCGCTGAGCGGGCTTAGTCCCGAGCAGTTGCAAACAATGTTTGGCCGGCACAAGTCCTGGGGCGAGAAGCTGCGCGCCCAGGGGCGCATAGCCGGAGGCTCTAAGCTCAAGGACGGCGAGGGCCGCGTCTTACGGCTGAACGGATCGAAACCTGTTGTTACCGATGGTCCGTTCACGGAGAGTAAAGAGGTGATCGGCGGCTACTATCTGATCGAAGCCGACGATTACGAACACGCGGTCGAGACTGCAAAGGAGTGCCCGCACGTAGATATCGGCCCGATCGAAATCCGGCAAGTCGATAAGGTGTAAGTGGCGGAAGCGGAAGCTACAATTGACCATCTGTTCCGTCATCAGGCGGGACAGATGGTCGCAACTCTGACCCGCATCTTCGGGCCGAGGCATGTCGATCTGGCCGAAGAAGTGGTGCAGGATTCCCTGGTGAAGGCGCTTGAGACCTGGCCCTTTCGCGGCGTACCGGAAAACCCGGGCGGCTGGTTAATGCAAGTGGCGAAGAACCGTGCGCTGGATGCAGTTCGCCGGGAAGCTTCGCTGCTGGCGAAAATGCCCGAGATCGAGCGCGGTTTCGACCAAATCAGCGAGCCTGATGCGGGCTCGCGAAACTGTTTTGCCGACGATCAGCTTTCGATGATGTTTCTATGCTGCCATCCAGCGCTGACGCGAGAAACGCGCATCGCTTTGACTCTTAAAACCGTTAGCGGATTCAGCGTCACCGAAATCGCCCGGGCATTCCTCACGCAAGATTCAACGATTGCGCAGCGGATTGTTCGCGCCAAGAGACAGATCAGCGAGCAATCCCTCTCGTTTGAGATGCCGGAGGAAGCGGGTTTACAGGACCGCGTCGACTCCGTGCTCGATGTGCTCTATCTGATGTTCAACGAAGGCTACTCCGCGCACTCCGGCGAGGACCTGGTCCGCACCGATCTCTGCGACGAAGCCATTCGTTTGTGCCGGATGGTAGCCGGGAGCGCGTTATCCGGTACTCCTAAGACACACGCTTTATTAGCGCTGATGCTGCTGCAGCACGCGAGATGGCCGGCGCGCTCGAGCGAGGCCGGAGATCTGCTCCAGCTTCACGAACAAGACCGCACGCTCTGGAATCGCCAAATGATCGAGCAAGGCCTGCTGCATTTGGACCAATCGGCGGCGGGCCTGGATCTCACGGAGTATCACCTGCAAGCCGGGATTGCGGCGGCGCACTCCACGGCGCCCACATATGAGGAAACAGATTGGCCCCAAATTGCGCAGTTCTATGATCAACTGTTTGCAATCCATCCAACTCCGGTCGTTGCGTTGAATCGTGCAGTCGCACGCTCCCGGCATCTGGGGCCGCGCGCCGGTATACAGGAGTTGGCGGCCATCGAAAATCATTCGGCTCTCAGCCGCTATCATCTATTGCACGCGGTGCTCGGCGAATTGTGGCGCGAAGCGGGAGATGCCGAAAAGGCCGCCGGTTACTATCGCGCTGCGCTGGAATGTAACTGCACCGAGCCGGAGCGCCGATTCCTTGCTGACCGCCTCAAGAGCGTGGAGCCTTCTTGAAGACTTTCGCCAGCTTCGAGACGGCTTGATCGATCTCGCGTTCCGTGACCGTGTACGGCGGCAGGAATCGCAGCACGACGTCATGGGTGGCATTGATCAGAAGCCCTTGCTCCATAGCTTCCAGAACGAAGGGCTTGCCGGGAATGTCCAGTTCCACGCCGATCATCAGACCCTGCCCGCGTATCTCCTTAATGAAAGAATGACGCTTTTTCAGATCTTCCAGTTTTCGCTGAAAATAGACACCGAACTGCCGGATGGATGGTAACAGCTCATCCAGGATGTCGAAGAACTCGAGTGCTACGCGGCAGGCCAGTGGTCCGCCTCCGAAGGTGGACCCGTGCATTCCCGGTCCAATCGCCGCGGCAGCTTTTTCGTTCGACACAATTGCGCCGAGAGGTAGCCCGCAGGCCATCGGCTTGGCCACAACCATCACATCCGGCAGAATTACCGGATCGGCTAGCTGATACGCGAAGTAGGTGCCGGGCCGGCCGACGCCGCATTGGATCTCATCGAACACCAGCAGGGCGTTATAGCGGTCGGCCAATTCGCGGGCTTTGCGCGCATACTCCGTGCTCATCGGATAAATCCCGCCCTCGCCTTGAATCCACTCAATGACGATACCGGCCGTGTCTTCGGAAACCACCTGCTCGAGCGCGGTGATGTCGTTCCGGGGCACGAACTTCACGCCCGGGAGCAGCGGCTGGAAATCGCGCCGGTACTTCTCCTGGCCGGTGATCGAGAGCGCGCCCGTGGTTCTGCCATGGAATGAATTTTCAAGTGAGATGATTCCGTTCTTTTCCGGACTGATTTTACCGCCGTGAGAGCGGATCATTTTGATTGCGCCCTCGATGCCCTCGGTTCCGGAGTTACAGAAGAACACGCGGGCCAATCCGCTCGCTTTGACCAAGCGTTCCGCCAGATGTCCCTGATACTCATTGAAGTAGAGATTCGAGGTGTGAATCAGCAGTCCCGCTTGTTCGCGGATGACTTTCGTGATGCGGGGATGGGCATATCCAAGGGCATTCACGCCGATGCCGGTGATGAAATCGAGGTATCGTTTTCGCGAAGTGTCGTACACATAAGAGCCCTTGCCGCGTTGCAGAATTAACGGATAGCGGGCATAATTCCGCAGCAGGTAATCGCGTTCCAGAGCCTGAATCTGTTCGACGGTGGAGCGTTCCTCCTGTACGGCGGACGGCGTGGACATGTTGCTATGATAGCTGGTCATGTACAGGTTCCTGGCGGTATGCAGTGTCGTAATAGCCTTCGCAGCCCCACAAGCAACGATCAACGCCGGACGAGCGCGCACACGCGATCAAGCTGCTGCAAGATTCCGAGAAAGAGTACCTCGATGCCGTCGAGGGGCTCACGGATGCGCAGTGGAACTTCAAGCCAGGCGCCGATCGATGGTCAGTGGGCGAAACGGCCGAGCACATCATGTTAGCGGAGGGGCTGTTGTTCGGGCAGGTGCAGCAAGCGCTCGCCGCGCCGCCGAACCCCGATTGGGAGAAGAAGACCGCGGGCAAGACCGAGTTCCTGGAACGAGTGATGGTGGACCGCAGCCACAAAGCCGTAGCACCCGAGACGATTCGACCGCAAGGCCTGTCGCGGGAAGAAGTGATCCGCCGCTACAAGGAGGGCCGGACGAAGACGCTCGCGTTTGCGCGGGAGACCGAGGCAGCGCTGAAAGAGCACACCACCGAGCATCCCTTTCCGGTGTTCAATACTTTGAATGCTTATCAGTGGCTGATTTACATCCCGCTACACAATATGCGGCACGATCAGCAAATTGCGGAAGTGAAGAACAGCGCGGGGTATCCGAACTAGGAGGTATTTCTTCCCAGGTGGCACAGGCACGCATCGTGCGCGAGCGCATTCTTGCCTGTTTTTTATGGGCGCGGGATCGCCACCAAAGGCGATGAAAAGCAGTGAGTGGAGTAGGCGGTTTCGCCTGCTCGGCAGGCCAACGGCCTGCTCCGCTCTACCTCGCACCACGGGAGGGTTTTCGAGAGTGTGCCTGGAGTTTCTACATATTTGTCAGGCAGCCGCCGCCTTGATTAGAGCTTCTTCAGTGATTTTGAAGCCGAATGGTGCGAGTCGTTGCTTGTTTGCGCCATTTCTGTGCGCAGTAGCGTAATCAGATCCAAACAAGAAGGCCGCCGGGCGTTTCGGCGCCACTTGGGCAACTGTGCGTAGGCAGCACCGCGCTCGGCGCCGAATGCCTGTGGCGAGGCCAGTAACAGAGCGCTGTAGGCTGCCACCGCGAGTACAGGTTGTTTCGGCACGGAGGTAACATTCCATAACTGCGCTTGACCGACACCCAACCTATCCTTCTCTTCGCGGTGGTTGACTTGTCGGGTTAGAGACTGGCGCGGTACTGAGATTCCTCGCCCATTTCCAGCCCCTCCCCATAAGGTAGGGTCGAGGACTGGCGCCACTTGCTCCGCAGGCCCGGCCTATCCGTTGCTCCCCGTTTCCTCTGGGAGTGCCTCACTAGCCGAACCGTAAGCTGGTTTCCAGCCCCCGCCACGTCAAACCCAGCGGGCGGTTTTC
>JBPCOQ010000236.1:0-15513 GCA_051000095.1 Bryobacteraceae bacterium
CGCCGAACCTGCACTATCCCGCTGGCCACGTACTGCGTGATCAGCCGCGTGGCCTGCGCACGGCTCAGTCCAGTCACCTTCGAGATGTACTGTTTCACCAGACCCTTGCCGCTCCGGTGCAGACTCAGGTAGCCTTGCCCGCAAAGTGTCGCCTGCGTCCACTCATACAATTCCTTCCTGTCCAGTGCCTGAAGTCCACCTCTTCGTTGCCTTCCAGAAATGTCCGCATCTGCTCCAGGCTCAGGTGCTCGGCGTTTTTCATGCTGATGATCAATCCACAGCATCCGTTACTCCTCCTCAGGCTCATCTGGCGTTGGAAACCGATAGCCCATTCAGGCTCATCTGGCATTGGAAAAGACTCGTATGCCCGCAACTATCGCATTCTGATCGAATGGGCGGAAAAAGGAGTGGGGAAGGAAGACTACGTGGTCCCCGCGCTATGCCGGCTGACGAAGAAGAACGGGTACGACGTCTACTTCATCTTCAGGAGCATGCGGAACGCACGCAAGCGTGGAACAGGGCCGGACGTTTCGCATCAGCCTGCCGAAGTATCCCACCAAGGACCCCAACTACCGCATTCTGGCGAATCAGACCAGCCGTTTTACCCATTACTACTTTTACATCCGGGACGAGGTTCTGGGGCCGGTCATCGTCCGGGTAGCCAGTTTCTTTCCCTTTCACGCTACCTACTGGATCAACGGCCATTCCTTCATCGAACGGGAACTGGAGCGCGCCGGAACCGGTTTTCGCAAGAACGATAACGCCTTCCTCGCCGTGGACGATGTCGGGGCCTTACAGGCCGCCGCCGACCGGTTGAGCCCGGAAATCATCCGCAAACAACTCGACTACTGGACGTTCCTGCTGGGGCCGCAGTTCTCAAAGCGAGAACGCAGCCAGATGAACCTGTCGCGGTTTTACTCGATGGCGCAGATCGAATACTGCCGCAATTTTATCTTCCAGCGCCACTTCCCGATTCATAAGATCTTCGAACGAAGTTGCGAGATCGGTTTGTGGCGGCTGACGGCGCACCGGATCAGCGAGATCTTCGGCGTCCGGCTAAACAAAAGACTGCGCGGGAAACTCGCGACTGTCGTCGAGCAGATCGAACACGGCCACCATGTCTTTCGCGCCCACTGGAAGAACGGCTTCCTCAAGCAGTACGAAAAGTTCTCCCGCTTCCTCCGCAACGAGCTCTGCTCCAACAACCTGCGCGACTTCGGGCTAAAGAAGGGGCTCGATCATCTCGGCGCCGTGCGGAAGAAGTTCGAGATCATTACAGACCGCTTTGCCGGTTTCCAGGCTCAGTGCCTTAACGTACACGTGGACTTCCTCTGCTCCAGCGGCTCGCGCTGCCCATCACCATCGGCTCCGTTCGTTACCCCGGAATCAAAATCCACGACACCCGGACCCCGAAGGGTCGTGCGGGTCTTCGACATCCGGTTACTGGAGGTTTTGCTGCATGGCGGCAATACCGTCGGCGGCTGGACCGCCAAACAGATCCACGAAGCCGTCCTCACCACGTTCCAGCTCTCGCCCAAAACCTACGGTTTGAATCAACTCCGTTACGACCTGCGCAAGCTGAAAGGGCACGGACTGCTTCAGCGAGACGACCGCCGTTACTCCTACCTGCTAACCCCCAAAGGCGTTCACGTTGCGCTCCTCTTCCTCTTCTTTTACGAACGTCTGTGCGGTCCGCTCGCCAATAGCCGCTTCCATCACAAACCAGATCCTGAACTCCGCCCAAAAAGCAAACTTGAGGCCGCGTATCACAAGGCAGACAAGGCCATCGAAAACATCGTCGAACTGCTCGCCGCAGCCTGATGCTACTCCTCAAATGTTGAAGTAGTCCTGTTTACAATCTCCGATCTAAGAATCTAACATGGGGCGTCGGTAGGCCGCTCCGTGGTTGACAAGCGGGGCGGCTCGGATGGGACTTTGTTGTAGGTTGACAGAATTACCGGAAATTTTTGCCACAGTTCTGGAAAAAACTCGCCACGATTAATGAAAACATCCTACATCGAGTGGCGCGGGCCAGGGTGAGCGAGACGGCAGCTTACCGTCTCCTCTTCCGCTGCCGCGTTCTTCTGAACTGCGCATATAGGGTCACTTCTTCGAGATCCTCGTCGTCCAGGTCCGATGTAGCGCTCAGAAGGGCTTTCGTTCGAGATTTCGGTTCCGGCTGGGGAAGAAGGTGGTGATCGGAGTTCCAAAGAAGCGAGCCAGCCTCTCCAGATCTGAGATTGACGGTTTGTATGTAGCGGTCTCCGAGCGGGAGACCGTGTTGGCGGTGGTGTCCACCGCCTGTGCCAACTCCTCCTGGCTGATGCCTTGCCCCCTGAGCGTGGTCCTCAGCTCTCGGATCTGCTTCCCGATCTGTTCATAGATGCTCATTCCCCGACGTGCGCATCGAGCCCCGCGTGGTCAACTACATCACGCATCCACCGACCGCAACTCGAGCGCTTCCGCGGTGCAAGCCTTGGCTGTACCTCGGCTCAAGCATTGGCAATTTCTCGCCCGAAGAGGCGCGAACAATTCTTCGGAATGCACGTTCGCAGATGCGGACGGGAGATGCATTCTTGCTCGGAGCGGATTTGGTGAAAGACGAGTCGGCGCTGGTGGCTGCTTATGACGACTGGGCGGGAGTCACCGCCAGCATTCAACGTCAACATCCTGCATCGCCTGAACCGAGAGCTGAGTGCGGATTTCGATCCGGATGGTTTCCGGCATTGCGCGCGATGGAATGCTATCGAGTCGCACATCGAGATGCACCTCGAAAGCACGCGCGAGCAGGACGTATCCATCCCCGCAGCGCAACTGGATCTTCATTTTGCGCAAGGTGAAACCATTCATACCGAAAACAATTATAGGTTTACGGATGAGTCAATCACGACCCTCATCCGGGATTCCGGCTTTGAAATCAGCACACGTTGGAAGGACAAGCGCGACCATTACGCTGTCATTCTGGCTCGTCTCCGCGGCGGTCGCGTGTGAGTGCCGGGAGATCGCAGACAGCCGGGACTACAACAACCCTGCACCTGCGGCGCAGTGGCGAATCCACCACATTTTCTACCTCAAGGCTCCAGAGGTCACACGCCGCAACACCCGGGTGCACTTCATCCAACCCTTAAAGGAGCGCATCGTACGAGAAGTTGGCTATGGACTCTCGCTCGAAGGCGCCTCAGGGTCGGCCCGCTGGTGAAGATCGATACAAGCGCGGGTCTGCCGTCTGAACTGTGCTGGCTGTCCGTCTCTCCAGATGACGGATTCGTGTTCGCGACGAACTTCGGTTACAGCTACATCAGCACCTACCGCCTTAACGGCAAAGGACTCGAAATCGCGAAGGATCCAGCGTGTCCTAAGGTTCCGGGCGATGGCACCGCGAGAGGCCTCAACACAACGGTCACCAGCGGTCCGAGCGATAACGGGTGACCCCCGATGGCGCCTTCTTGTACCAGATCTATGGGAACGCATCGAAATTGATCGGCTACGCCGCGCAACCGGATGGCTCGCTCAAAGAAGTGACTAGCGTTCAGATTCCCTACAACAGCCCGCAGGGCTTGGCGGGGTTCTGATTCGCTCGATGGGGACGCGACGATGCAGCTCAGAAACATAGCCCGGCTCAGCGGTAACGGCTGCGCCTCACTCCAGGGACTCAATCGCGCGGAGACGATTGTCGGCACCAGAGTGGCATCCATCGCGTCCTATTCATCACGGACAATCGTGCCGTCGGAAGCGGCCGGATCCTCGGCGAGCCCGTCCGATAAGGATCTGCTGAGGGCGGACGGCTCCGGTCGCATCGTGGTTAGTGGCGCTGAAGAGGGCACCCGCATTGTCGATCTATTTCAGGGGGTGCCCGTTCGCATCCTCTTTCCCAGGGCAGGCGGTAGCGCGATCGAAGAGGTTGTTTTTGTAAACACTGCGGGCGGTATTGCGGGCGGAGACCGGCTCGAGTGTAGCGTGACAGCACTAGCAAATGCTTCCCTCGCGGTGACATCACAGGCGGCTGAAAAGGTCTACCGGGCGTTGAGCGAACCAGCGCGCATTACAACGAAGTTAGAGGCGAGCGAGGCCGCTAAACTCGCTTGGCTCCCGCAGGAAACAATCGTATTCAATCAGGCGCGTTTCCGCCGGGAAACAGAAATTGAACTTTCTTCTGGCGCAGAGCTGCTCGCCCTGGAGTGGCTTGTACTAGGTCGTGCCGCACACGGGGAGGAAGTGGTCGGCGGACATATTACCGACACATGGCGCGTGAAGAAAGATGGCCGGCTGATTTGGGCGGACACTTTCCGCGCGACGGACGAGACGTTTCCCCACGTTAAAAGGAAGGCCCTGCTTTCAAATCGCAGGGCAGGCGCGACGGTGATCTACTTCGGGCCTGATCTCGACACGCGGCTGGAATTCTTGCGCGAGCTTGCCTCTTCTCTGAAATGCGATTGCGCTGCGACATCCGTGGGCGGACTTATCATCGTTGCTTTGCGGCGAATCTGTCCTCCGAGTTGAGGATGGCCTTACGCAGTTTTCTCCAGCAATTCGGCCGAAGGTTTGGCCCTGGCCCTTTTCGTGTGCCGAAGATGTGGTCGTGCTGATGCCCGCTAGGTGCGTGACGTTTAGCTGGCACATTTGGAAAGCGCGTCCGTGCATGCGCCCTTATACGCGTCGCCCCGGTCGAAATTGTTGTTTCCGCCAAATTGTTCGACCGTGATCCCGTATTTCGGAACGGTGAGAGTGGCCTTGACCACCACCATTTGTCCGCTCTCGACGACTTCGTTTACAACTTTCCAGCCATTCAAGCCGAAGACCTCGTTCAATCTCTCGACCACAAAAATGACTTTGATGGACGACAGTCCGGGCTTATCTGAATTGGGCGAAACGGCTTCCGCCGGTAACGGCGCCTTCAGCTTCTGTATAAGCTCCGGTGGCAACTGGAATATATCGCCGGTATCGCTGGTGACGGAGGCGGCTGGCGCAATCGCCGGCTCGTGAACCTCCACTCCGTTCACTTTCTGCATAATAGTTTTCTCCTTAAGAGGGTTCTTGTGTTGCGGGAACAGCAGCACCAACTGCTCGCTCGCGCCGAATCTCTGAGATTCGATCTGGCGCCGGCATTCACGCGCACGTTCCGTCCCGATCGCGTTTTCGAGTTCGAGCCATGCCGCTTCATAGATTTCCCGCAGGTCGTTGAGATCCGTCCGAAGCCGGTCCTCGTGTTTTCCGGTGCATTTTGGATCTGCGAGACGCCGTTCCAAATCGTGAATAGTGCGGAACCGGATGGACTGTTCCTCGCACGCGGCCTGCGTGAGAGATCGTTCATCGTCGTCGGCGTACGTGGGATCCGGATGGCAATGCCGGTCCATGACCCGGAACCGGAAGGGCCGGGACTCGATGGGTCCAGGACCCGCTCTCGAACCAGCTTGGCGAGGAGCAGATCGACGCCCAGCGCGTCGCCAGCGAAACCTAGTCCCGCGCGGACCTTCAATTCATCCCGGCTGATGCGACCGCTGTTCGACCATCGCGGCAACACGCATAAACAGCGCTGATATTGGTCACTATCAACGTCCCGAAGATCGAACATCGGGAGCAGGGCAAGGAAAGATGTCCACTCATGCCGCTCCTCCGCGGACGGAAGCACGGCGCCGTTCGAACGCTGGGTAGGCACGCAGCACCTCCATTGGCGTGTTTGTTTGCAGGCATTTGGGATTCGGGTTATGCTCGGGCAGCGATGGACAGGGTAGATTCGGCCGCGCTCGAAATATCGCCGGAAAGTAGGCAGGCGATTTCCGGCCGTATCTTGACGCTCAAGGCAGCCCAGTCGACACTGGTTTGTGTCCTTGCCGATGGCCGGCAATGCGCGGTGTCGCTCCTCATGGCAGGGCACATCCGCCGCGGCGATGAACTGCTCTGCGCAGAAATGGCCGAAACAGTTGCCGCCGAATCATGGGTCCGCAAGCCCTCAGCCAGAAGGGCCGATGTCTGCGTGGCCAAAGCGGGCCATTCGGCCATACCCAAGCCGGACAAAAAACAGGGTATGTTCGTCCGCGTAGAGGTGGTTGGCGGGTGTCTTGGAATTGCCGCCATCCACGTCCCGTGTTCAGTAATTCGTGATTACTTCTTTGTCGTCGATCGTGATTCCGGTTGGGAACAGCAGCCGAGCTTCTACTCTTTGCTGCGGCTCCCAAACAGCGCGTCTTTTAAGGAGCTGCGGCTCGCATTTCGCATGCGTCGCATGGGACTGAAGCGGGAACGGTCATCGGTACTGGAGCAGACCACGCTCGAACGTGCGTACAACATTCTGGCTCATCCCGAGCTGCGCGGGCTCTATGATGAATTGCGAGAAGATCCCGCCGTGCCCGTGCCCTTCCCATACTCGGGATTTGGGACTCTGCTGGTCGAGGGCGAACCCGCGAAAGAAGGCGGTGTTTTCTTTGCCAGACGCATACTCGCGTTTCTGCCGGACCGGCAAAAGCGGACTTTCACGGTTCCACTGCGCCGGTTCGATTTCTTCGCTGATTACGCCATTCTGCGTGACCGCAAGAGAGAAGTCCCGATCGATCAGGACCTGCTCGATATCGGATGGGACCCGAGCTGGAATCAGTGGCGGAATCTGATCAGCGGGGATATCCAAATAACGGCCGAGTTTGTTCGAACAGTCCGCTACCGCAAACGCGCGGGGGAGTGGCATCTCACCGAATGGGAGCTCGCGTTGCCCAGTCGGACCGAGCTGGTGAAGCCGGAAGGGCTCGATCAGGCAGTTGCGAAAGCCAAATACATGCACACCCGGTTTGGCCGCCACTCGGATGCAATCGGCCGTCTGCGGGATCTCGTGGAGAAGCAGCCTGTCGAACGTGAAGACTTGCGGCGCATGTGCTGGGACCTCGGGTTGCCGGGTGACTTCGACGTATCAGAGATCGCTTGGCACGCGGAGTACGAGTCTTATTATTATGAGCAGCTTGCTCACCGCAGCCGGTCGGTATACCTTTTCCGGGACGAGTACATTTTCGATCTCGAAAAGGCAATAGTTGCGGAGATCCCGTGCGCCGGCCATGCCACTTACGTATTCGCGAAATCAGTGGCTATGGCGCAATTTGTCGAGCGGTATGCAGCTACAACGCGGAGGGACATTCGCGCCAATCGCGGCAACATCGCCGACGAACTACGATTCACGGGAAGAGTGGTGCACGGCAAGGACAAGGCTCATTGGCTCCGGGAGTTGTCGGTACGTATCGGAGAACTTACGGCTATGGATGCGGGAGTTCCCTGAAGTCGATCCCGAATTGGGCCAAGCGCCATACAGGATGCAGCAGCCCGTAGCCGGATGAATGTGCAGGATCTATTTCAGCAGATCCTCCAAGCTTTTTGCACACAAGATTAGGGAATCCTGGCGGCAGTTCGAAAGTTACTCCGATCACACTTGCTGCCTGATACTTTACAACGCAGGAAGCTTCACAGTGTCGTTGCAGCCCGAACTCATTTTGTGTGCCATGTTTGGAGAATATTCGAAACTATCGGTCCCGTGACGTACAGGTTTTCTGGGGTTGTCGCGATGCAGCCGGAGCGGAACACCTATTTCAGCGCAGTCGCAGGTCTCTTCCCGCTACATGTTCATCGCAACTGCGTAGAGGCCGGCCGGCTGTTGTTTCGGCTAACACAGGGATTTAATCGCAAGCTCACTGACGACGAGGTGTTGGAGATTCACCGCGAAACCGCAAGCTATCTTGGTCAAGTCGAGCAGGTGATCCGAGCTGTCGTCGTCGAGAATCCGTTCGCGCCGCAGAAGTTGCCAGAGACGTTATTTACAGGGCCATTCGACGAGAGATGGTATCGCGGTGATGATGGTATCGTTCGCCTGAAGTATTCTGGTGACCGGGTCGCCGAGATGAGGCGGTTGTTGCCGGAATACGCGCGGAAAATGATGGGCCTCTGGTAGTCGGCTCTCACTACTTCCAAAGCCTCACGAACCTCGCGGGGTTGGTGGCGGTGTATTTGACAGTGTGCTGAATGTTACGATGCCCGAGATAATCCTGAATGAGCCGCGTATCGGCTCCCTGGTCGGCGAGCGCAAACCCGCAAGCGTGGCGCAGCATGTGGGGATGGGCGCGGAACCATCCGTTGGCCGCGGCGGCCAACGGATGCTTCCGATTTGATATTGGCCAACGGATGCTTCCGGACCGGCGGAGCGATAAATTGACTTGTTAAATTTGAATTGGCAATCGGGTTAACTGCGGGTGCCCGATGCCATCCTGCTGGAGCAAGTAGGTGACTCAGCTTCCATTTCGCGCAAAGTCTGAGCGATGTACGACCGAGTACCAGCGTCCACTTCATCGAGGGATTTTCAATCGCCGACATCACGTGCTGTCTGGAGGGATTGATGCCGCGTGCGCACAGCTCGATAACCGCTTTGCGCACCTGAGCGAGAAACTGCACTCGTCGCTCTGATCGTACTGTTTTCCGGTACTCGATATAGCGGCGCTTGATCTTTCCGTACAGGTCGGGAAAGATGATCCCCAGGTGAGCCTGACTCCTGCGAAGGGACTCTGCCACGAGCTGCATTGGCGGCGCCGGATTCTGCTCTAGTGCGGCTTCCATCTGTTTCCGGATACGCTCTCGCTCAAGCCGTTTGCGTTCGGGCCGCCGCGCAACCAAAGCTGCGCAAAGCTCTGGAAAGCGGCTGCGCAAATTATGGGGGTGATGGCCGACACGGCCGGCCAACTCCCTCAGAGTTGGTACTGGTTCCTCATGCAGCGCTTTAGTAATCACCTCCTGAACGCGCTGGTCCTTTTGATCGCGCCATTCACGATTTTTGGCAATCAGTGCGCGGACATGTTCGGGGAAACGGTGGTAAAGGGAAGAATCATTCCGATATCCGATCTCTTTGCAAATTGCGCTCAGCGACCGGTGTTGCGAATCTCGCATAGCGCGCTCCAGCGCCTTCCGAGCCACTTTATGAGTGGTACGGGCGTAACGCTTGCCGCGCTGGGGCGGGATGCTGTCGACTTCGCCGTGTTTCTTTTGAATCCTATCGCAGAGTTCCGGGTAACGATAACGCAGCGGATAGACACTCCGATACCCGAGTTGTTGCACCACCTTTCGGAGCGATATTGGTGTGGTCGAGTTCAGAGACTCTTCGAGAGCCCGCCGCACTTGAGACGCGGGCCGGGATGGAAAGATACGTGAGTTGTGCCGCGCAAAAAGATCTCGTGCATTTTCCCATTCACGATCACCCGCCGGAATGTGCTCCGTTAACAGCCGCGCAGGCGTGATTCTCAATTCCAAGCACATCCTCAAAAACGGGCGCAGCCGGAAAGTGGTGTTCGGGCTCAACCAGTGCGTAAGAGCGTCCAGCGACACACCGGCAATCCTCGAAAAGGCGCTTTGGTTTCCGCCGGCGAGATCCCCGATACCACACATGAGGTTCTCTTTGAAATACGCGCCTGAGGGTGCACCTTGGATCGCAGAGCCGATTGCCAGGAGTCCTCCGACTGCATTCGCAATATCCAACTCGGCGGCCCCGGCGTATTCGGCCGATTCGGGTTGCACAAGTGCGCCCAACCAGCCCCGGCAGCGGTAGCAATATCCAGGTCTTGCTTTGGAGGTCAGCAGCGGCGACTCCCGTTTGCAATGCGGACAACAGCGCTCCAGTGGCCGCCTGTGGTTCGGGCAAACCGCTACTGCGCAGATATTCCAGAGCAGCGGTTCGTATACCGGCCGGTTCGTGTTCCGCCATGAATCGTAACAGTGCGGACACCACGCCCGGACGCGACGAAGAAGGTCACAATTACTGATGACCCGACCCCAGTTCAGCATGGTTAGTTAGTTAGAGTGTGCAATGAATCCTGGCCCGTCAAGACTTCAAGTGCCCTGACCCACTGGCGGGGAGACTCCCCCAGTCCGTTCAGCACGTGAGCATCGTAGATGAACGAGGAATTCTGGAGCAGTCCTTCCTGTCTTCCTGCCGCAACTCCCGGGACTGGTGGCACGCGCGGGCGCAGCTCTAATGCCAGCAACGCGCCGGTGGCCACGCTGTGCGCTTCCGCCAACCGCGCAATATAGCCTGTCAGGCTCTCGACGTACGCAGAGCCGAGACCGATTGGTTGTAGATGGTAAAGATAGCTCCTCTTTGGCAGCGTATCCTTCGCGCTCAGATCGCCCCAGGATTCGTAGATTACCGGTTCAGGCATTGGCGGCCACTGCACGACCTATCCTGTCCCGTTTCGGCCGGCGGACACCTGGTTTCCTTGTCCTTACCGGTTTGTTTGGCATCACGGCATCACGATCTTGCGTTTTCAGCGCCGGTTCAGAAAGCCCGAGCAGGCACCGTAATCTGGAACTGCCTTCTCGATTCTCGACCAGGCGCGCTTCACCCTCCCGGGCCTCCGCGAGAATCTTTTTCGCATTGAGCCATGGATAAGGCCGTTCGCTCCAGCACGCCGCGATCTAATCGGGCAGCACCTCGAAAGGTGGCGCTCAAGCCCCTCGCCAGCCAGTCTTTCAAAATGCCAACACATCCCAGCGACGCTCGTACAGAAAATCCCACATGCCAACCAGGTCCGGGCTTTGTTCGGCCGGGAGCTGCTCCTGAAACGTGAGCACAATATTCCGAAACATCCGCAGGTCGTCCGTGCTTTCCGCACGGTACCTCGAGAAGTGGAGGTCCACGCTGCGGCGACTCAACTGACCGCTGAGATTCCGAAACGACAGCAACTCATAGGTCCCAATCAGCACGTGAATCGTTTGGGTGCGGCTGGCTATCGACTTGATGACGTCCAACTGATCGGCCAAACGCCGACCCGATGACATTCTCGCCAGATGCTGGGCCTCATCGATAAATCCGCGGCTGGACGGCGATGCCGCAGTGCTTGTTCAACAGCATACTGGCGCTGGGCTACAGTGGTGGGCCGCGGCGACCATGTAAACCGGCCGTTCCGCTCCCGCTCTACTTCCAGGTAAGCGGAGTTAAGCTTCTGATCGACCAGCGGCTCATCCATCTGAATGAGGATCCGGCGGAAATGATCGCGCCAGTTGAAGCTGCCGTTTTCGGGGGCTAAAGCTTCCACAGCCACAAATGGAAGCCGGCCCGCATCGGCTTGCATCTCCGGCGCCAGTTTCTCTGTTAAACACTGCTGGACTTTCCGCATCAGTGTGGTCTTACCTACACCGGGAGGCCCAAGGACAAGAATCAAAGAGCCGGCAGCGGCGCCTTCAATCGCCTCGATGAGTTCGTCTCTCGCCTCGATTAACCGCGGGTGCGCCATGGTAAAAGCGCGGAACGTCTGCAACACTTCGGTCGTCTGCAGTTCCGAGCGCTTCCGGACGCACGCCGCAGCCATAGTCAAAAGCTCCCGTACGTCTGAAGGCCGGCTGAGATGTCCTCTGCACGAATCAGGCTCTGTTCGGCAAGGAGACTTGTTTTCGGCACTACCGCAAGGTTCGCCTTACCCGCCCGCGATTCCTTATCGCCGAGGCGCTGCTCAAGCAGGATCTCCTCCGCTTCGACAGAATCCAGGAACTCCGCCAGTTTCCGGGATGTGATACTGAACTCGCCGGACTGGTGCTGCATTGACTTCCGCAGTTCCTCGGTGGCCAGCATGAGCTCCTTTTCAGATCGACCCTGAAAGACGGCGAAGTACTCGGAATGGCACTCCGTCCATTCCTTATTCACGAATGCATAAGCCGTACCGGCATCGAAAGGATCGTAGCGTATGGCGACGTGCTGTTTTTCCACGTCGGGGGCGCGAAAAGCATCCGACCAGTAATAAAGGTTATGAATCTTGACGCCCCTTCCAGGCGTGATCTTCGCGGTACCTTTACGCGTGGTGGGAAGCGTATGAACCAAAAACTCGCGGTCGTACGCAATAACTCGGGGTAACCGCTGACCGGTTGCCGCGATCCCCAGCTCGCAGGCCTCTCGGGGCGTTTGTCCAAGGGCCGGGTGATGAAGGACGTCATAGATCTCATACGCATATTCGGTCAGGCGCCTGTGGAGTTCCTCTAAAGACCAGACCGCTTGCCCCTTCGGGTTTACAGACTGGGTCACCTGGCGTGCTAAACGCATGATCTGAGTGTTTCCCTTGAGATTGTGAATGAACTGCGTGTTCGCTGTTCCGAACAGACGTTCACAAACGGAGCCGAAACGAGGCTTGGCCGCCGGCCGGGTTTTCTTGATGCACTCATACCTGGCCAGGAGAGTTTCGAAATAGATGCTCTGGAAATCCCGGCCACCATCCACGACCACGATCTGCGGAAGTCGCGCGAGGCGGCGGACGCATTCTCGCAGGACCATCATGCAAGAGCGATAGCTCGGCGGATCGAACGTGAGATAAAGTGCCAGGATGCGGCGCGAGAAAGCGTCGGTCAGCAAGGTCAACCATGGCCGCCCGAGAACCCGCCCTGTCCGGCTACATACGGTTTCAATATCAAGCTCCGTGTGATCGATGTGGGTTATCTCGAACGGCCGGTCGCCATGGCGCGGCGTTGTTAGCTCAAGCTCCCAATAGAAGTCCTCGCGAGCATAAGCCGCCCGATGACCCTGGCGCTTTGCCGCCTGCTCAAATCCGGGCCGCGAACGCACTGCCAGGCAGAATGTCTTGAAGCTCGGCACGAACATGCCGCGCCGTTCACACGCCAGCTTGAATGCAATCCAACTGGCATACCTGGTTTTCTGTTTCAGACTCTCGTAATCCGTGATGATGAACTCGTTCATCAGGTCGCGCGCCTCCTCGGGCAGCTTCGGCGTGGCGTTTCCGCGCGGTGGTCGTGGAAGTAGCCCGAGATAGCCGCTCCCCAGTTCTCTCTCCGCTGCGCGGTATAGGGCGAGCCAACGTCGAAGAGTGCGGCCTGGGACCGAGTCACTTTCAGAAGACGCACTCCCGGCCAGTAAACCCGTGACTTTCCGCAATCGCTCGTTCGCCGTCTGCAACTCACGTTCGCGCGCGCGTGCGAGCCGTTTCCAAATCTCGTCCGTGCGGCGGGATTCATCAGGTGTGGAGGCAACCGCGGAGCCTGCATTCGCGCCGTGCCCGAACGCAACCAGAGGCACTGAAAGCCTGGCGGCTTCGGCGTTCGTGAACACATGAACTCTCGACGGCTCCGAGATCGGCGCGGCGGAAAGATCCACATGAATGAGACCGCAGGCGACCATAGCGTAAATGTCGTCGCGCGAGACCGCACTTGACGTTGCCTCAAACAACTGGTGCAACAAAATGCCCGGCACCGCTCCGACGTGCGCAAGAACAGCTTGAAGCGGCTGCTGTGCGGTTGGAAACCCGTCCCGGAGATAATCCTCCAGGAACTGAATGTTTCGTTGGTATACCCAATCGATATCGCGCGATGACCGCACTCGGTAGTAGAGTCCGGCCGCGACCGCATGCGCCTCACCCGGCGGACAGATCCAGATGCCCTTTTGATCACGTGCGTAGCGGTTGGGGTTCTTACGATTCAGACAGACCAGTTCGTCCTCGGTCTTGCATTCCTCCCAGCCGGCGCAATCGTTTCGGATCACGAAGTAATCGGCCGTGTGAAGGACTCCCATGTGCCGCCCGTCTGCGCTGTCGTAATCCAGCTTGAAAGACGGCGGCTGATCGAAATATTCGAGCACGTCATCGTCGTACTCCAACTCGTAAACGGCAGCGAGTTCGACGCGGTGGCTTTCGAACTGTATGGTGGCTCCCATTTTCTTGCTTGGATAGAAGCCGCTCACGTTATGACGGCCGCCATCGACCCGGCGTGCAGGATCGGACGATCGGATGTGATCAATCACTACCCTGGCGCTGTCGGCAAGCCCGAGCTTCGTATACCAGGCCAACAGGTCGAGATCGGTGAGCATGCCGCTGACCTCCTTTCAGGGTCGTAGCGTTTGAGACCTTTGCGCCTTAACCGCGTGCGCGTATCGCACGCCAGCCTCGTTAATCAGATCTTTGAGCAACCGGCCATTCTCCACGGCTTTTTGGATTTCCGGTGCCAGTTCGTCGGGAACGTATATTGAAAACCGCCGTTCGCCACGACGCCCGTACAGGACAAAACTGGGATGCCCCTCGCCCCGAGCGCAGGCCGGACAGTTCTCCCGAATACAGGGGCTCTTGCGAAGCGACAGGGACCCCTCCGCGAGGGGCCACAGGCCCTGTACCGCCTCCTGGAACCATCGCTTGACTTGTTCTGGTTGCTCCGCCCTTTTCCGCATGTATGTGCGCTCAGTGGCGCACATACATGGTGGCACATTCCGAACAATGGTCAATAGTTTTGTTCTGTTTAGCTCAGGCAGGCTGGGAGACTGACTTTATAGGATATTGATGCCGAGAACGGGCAGAATAGTTAATCGCCAATACAGGATGAAGGGCAGGTACAATGCGAACGTTGCGGTAAAGAACACAGAAATTACGCGCCGCGATACGGGTGAAGTCCGCGTTAGGACCGCCTTACCAGTTGCAACCGCGAGGTAAATCCAGACGCAGACTACAATAGCTCCGAAACTCAGCGCCCAAATCAGGTACCAGGGCATCACGAAAGCGATGCACGCCCATATCACCTTGGCTATTACCATCTCCGGAATCGATCGCATCGTCTGCGTGCGCCCATCAATGCCTTGCAGAATAGCGTGGGAATCGGGGCTAATCGCCAGAAACAGCGCGGCAGCGGTGACCACACCCAATGGTCGAATCCACGCCGAAGCTGAGAGCTGGTGGGCGTGAAACAGGTTCACCAGCCCAGGCAGATCGCCGCCAAGCTCATTCAGAGCTTTGCGGCGAGTCTGTCTTGCTCCCAATCGCCGACGCGCCGTCCGGTGTGCTTCTCGTCGGGACACGCCAACGGCCAGCCAATCCGCTTCGGTCTGCTGCAAATGAAACCGGAACTCCTCTTTGACACGTGTCCGTATGTCAAACCATTCGTGGAATAAATCGAGAATCCGTCGCATGCCGCTTAAGCCTTCCGGAGAACGCGATCAACGACGCGCTGGAACTGGCGCCAGCCGTCCTGTTCGGTTTCGAGCTGGCTACGGCCGGTTTGACTGAGCGAATAGAACCGGGCACGGCGGTTGTTCTCTGACCGTCCTTGTTCCGAGCGAATCCAACCTTTCTTTTCCATGCGGTAAAGACAGGGATAGAGGGAGCCTTCGTCGACGAGAAGCCAGTCCTGTGAGAGCTCTGCCAGACGTCGGCTGATGGCATATCCGTGCTGAGGGCCGGCCACCAGCACGCGTAGAACCAGCAGGTCGAGCGTGCCCTGCAGTAAACCGATCCGAACTGATTGGTCTTGACCCTCAGACATTCTAAGGGACAATATGGAGGCGTTTCATTAGAATGTCAAGGGGAGTAAGAGGGCGCCTGTTGAGGGGGGCGCTATGCAAAGCTATATCGTTTCACGCCTTCTTCCAAAGGTATGCCGGCTATGCCGATCTCGGCATAGCCGGCATACCTTTGCCTCAGACATGACCCGCGCGGGAGTGAGCCTGCCTGCGCTGATGCGTCTGATGGGGCATGCGCGGATTCACACCACCCTGCTTTATATTCAGCTCACGCCGCA
>JBPCOQ010000094.1:0-75954 GCA_051000095.1 Bryobacteraceae bacterium
CCAAACGGCGTCAGGGCCTGCTCCGTCTCCCTCAACTCCACCTTACGCCCGTCGAATATCCGCGTCCCTTCAGCTTCCATGCTGTCAGTTTACGCGCCTACCCTCCAACTTCGGAATTCAGGTTTAAAGCTTGTACGTGGGCTTTATGCGGGCAAGGCGGCGGCTCGACCCCGCTTCAACCCAAAAACGGCAGTTGGGTTGGCCAAAAAAGCAAAACTTTGAACCCGAGGCGTTCGACGGCCCAGGGGACCCAACCGAGAGGCGACCCAAACACCGGGTCGCCCCGACAGGCGGCACAACCCGACCGCCTGTCCCACGGTGTCACCACGAGGTGCGAGCTATTTTCGAGACAAAGCGTGTCCCAACCGCCGCAACCGCCGTTCTCAGGTTGAAAGACGTTCGGTGATTAGGGTATCCTCAGTTATTCGCTTTTGAGGAGTACTATGTTGCTACGTTGTGTCCTTTCTTGTACTTTTTTCGCGCTTTTTCTGAGCGGTTTTGCCTTTTCCCAGGAGTTTCGGGCCACTGTTACCGGGCGAGTTACAGACGCGACGGGCACGGGTGTACCCAACGCTAAGGTAACCGTCCAAAACACCGCAACCAATGAACAGTCGGTCGCGAATACTACCGGTAACGGCGATTTCACCGTCCCGTTTCTAATACCTGGGAAGTACAACCTAACGGTAGAAGCGCCGGGATTCAAGCAGGAGACCCGGAACAATATCGAGTTGCGCGTCAATGATAAGGTGACTCTCAACTTCGCGATGCAGATCGGCGCCGTTACCGAGAGCGTTGAGGTGATCGCCGCGCCGCCGCTGCTTGAGACGGCCAGCGCCAGCCGGGGCGGAGTAATTGACAACCTTCGCGTCACGGAATTGCCCCTGAATGGCCGCAACCCCATCAACTTTGTCAATCTCAATCCGGGGGTCGTGTTCGCCGGCAACCCCCAGTTCACCCGGCCCTTTGATAATGGCGACAATATCAATTTTTCGATCAACGGCGGATTGCGCCAAACTAACGAGTACCTGCTGGACGGATCGCCGGACGACGCCGTGACCGACACCGCCGGCGACCGCACGCACGCAAATCTCAACATCGCCTACATTCCTACCGTGGACGCGGTGCAGGAATTTCGCGTCATGACGAATTTCTACGACGCGCAATACGGGCGCACCGGGGGAGGCGTCATCAACATCACCACCAAATCGGGCGCAAACGCTTTTCACGGTACCGGTTACGAGTTCTTACGGCGCTATCAGCTAGATGCAAACAATACCGGCGCGAACGCGGCGGGACGGCCCCGCTATGCCGTTGATCCAGCTACGGGCAAGAATTTGGGCGGCCACAAGTTAGACCAATACGGCACCGAATTGACGGGTCCCGTTTGGATTCCGAAGGTCTACAACGGCAAAGACAAGACCTTCTTCGCATTCGGCTTTGAGAACTACATCGAGTCCGCGCCGATCCCTACTCTGACCAGCGTTCCGTCGCTGGCTGAACGCAATGGCGATTTCTCCAAAGCCGGTTTTAACATTTACAATCCCTTTTCGACTCAGCTCAATCCAGCTTTCGATCCTACCAAAGGGGACAGCGCCAGCAATCCGCAGTTTATTCGTTCGCAGTTTCAGAACAACATGATTCCGGCCGGGATGTTCAATGCGGTTGGTTTGGCCATCATCCGGTCTTTCCCTGCGCCGAACTTCGGATCGCCTGACGCGGTGGTGAATAACTATTTGGCCAGTCCGAATCTCAGCGAAGACCATTTCCGGAATTGGATCGCGCGCGTCGATCAGGCTTTTGGCCAAAAGGAGCGCATGTTTTTCCGGTATTCCCATAACCGCCGGGATCAGTTTGACAACACGTCAAATGGCTTCCCTATTCCTGGAATGGATGCTCAGGACCCGCTGATCCGTTTGAACGATAACGCCGTTATCGATTCCGTGACTGTTCTGACGCCGTCCACGATTTTGAATCTGCGCGTGGGGTACACCCGGTTCATTCAGGCCGCCTTCCGCACCGGCGTCACGGGGTACGATATCACGAAGCTTGGGTTTCCGGCATCTTTCGCAGCCCAGCGGTTCAACAACCAACCGCCGGCTATCGAATTCGATTCCCAATATCCCCGCTGGGGCGCTCGTAATCCAAGCCAGAATACCACCAATGTTCTTAGCTTCCAGCCCAGCGTCTCCTTCATCCGCGGCCGGCATTCCATGAAGGCCGGCGCCGAGGTCCGGGACATACGGCCCAATGCGCGCGGTGGCTCCTTTCTATGGGGGGCCGGGGAGTTTCGATTCACCACGGATTACACCCGCCGGCTCCCGGCATTCTCGGATGGCTCGGGAGACAGAATTGCAGCGCTTCTGCTGGGCACGCCGACCACGGGCATCCTTCAATACGTCCCGATCCTGGCGTATCGCTGGGGCTACTATGGCGCTTATTTCCAAGATGATTTTCGAGTTAGCGACCGCTTGACCGTGAATCTCGGTCTTCGCTACGACATCGAAGGCACGCCGACGGAACGGTACAATCGCATGAACCGGGGCTTTGGCTTTAACCAGCCGAATCCGCTCGGCTCGAATCCGCAAGTCAAAAACGCCAGCGCTGCGAATTGCCCGGTCTGTGCGAATCTTACAGGCGGACTGCTGTTCGTCAACACGGGCGGGCAGTCCCAGGCCGCCTTCAACCAGGACCTCAATAATTGGCAGCCTCGGATCGGAGCCGCTTACCGGGTGAGCGAGCGCACGGTGGCGCGCGGAGGTTACGGGATTTTCTACTTGCCGGAAGCCACTTACGGCGGTTCAGCGGGATTCGCGTCCGACACCCCGTTTCTCTCTAACACCGGCGGCGGAATCAACCAGTTTATTCCCACGGGTAGCTTGAGCAATCCGTTCCCGAACGGCGCCATCGCGCCAACCGGCTCCTCGGCGGGGCTCGCGACCTTTGGGGGCCGCGATATCATTTTCCAAAACCCGGACAGGAAGATCCCCTATGTCCACTCCTTTTCCTTCGGCATCCAGCATCAACTGCCGTGGAATTTGGTGATTGACACGAGCTATGTCGGCAGCCGGACCATCGGCGTAAACACGAACGATAACCAGTCCGGCGGCCCCCGGAACCTGAACGTGCTCTCCGTGCAGCAGCTCGCACAGGCTCACCTGAATCCCAGCTTCTACAACCAAGCGGTTGCGAATCCCTTTGCGGGCCTGCTACCTGGTACGAACCTGAATTCCTCGACCCTCTCGCGCGCCCAATTGCTGCTTCCCTATCCTGAGTTTGGACAGGTACAGATTGGCCTTGAGCCCGTTGGCAAAATCTGGTACGACTCCCTCCAGGTAAACGTCGAGAAACGCTTCAGCAAAGGGCTGGTCTTTCAAGGCGCTTATACGTGGTCCAAGAATCTGGAAGCCGTGGCGTTTTTGAATCCCCAGGATCCGGCGCCCACCAGGGACCTGACGAGTTCGGATCGAACACACCGGTTCGTGTTCAGCGGCGTATATCAGCTCCCCATCGGCCGGGGACGTCAATTCGCGGGCGGAGCCGGCAAGGCGCTGAACCAGGTAATCGGCGGGTGGGAATACAACTGGATTGGCACCCTGCAATCTGGAACCCCGAGGGACTTGCCCGGTAATTACGATCTGATCGGGAACTTGCATGTCGCCGATCAGACCAATAACCAGTGGTTTAACAACTGTGAATTGCTTGCAAACGGAACCACCCGGCAGCCCAATGCGGCGCAGACCGGTTTCGTCACGGGATGCAGTAATCCGGCCTGGCTGCAGCGCAGCGATACGACTTATACACTTCGCAACACGCCCTTCCGCTCTAACCTTCGCTCGCCATGGTCGCCGCAATGGGATATGGCCTTAAACAAGAAATTCATTATCCGGGAGGGTATAAACGCCGAGTTCCGTTTCGAGTCGTTTAATACATTTAATACGGTGATACACAACGAACCGAACAACGATCCCAACAGCGCGCAATTCGGCGTTGTGACACTGGGACAGAGAAACTTCCCGCGGCAAGTTCAGCTCGGGTTTAAGTTTAACTTCTGATTGGGACAAGCTCTCCAGGAACCCACGGCTAGGTGGTTGATTCTGAGTGGGGCAGGCAATTTGCCTGCCCAGGGGCAAAGTGATGCCCGAAGGCGGGCGAAACGCCCACTCCACTCAGATTCTGATACTTGTGACGGCCCCCGTCGCTCCCGCTGAAGCATGTCCCACCTAAAAGATTATTTCGAAGTCGAACCGGTAGCGGCGGTGGTAGTTGCCGAAGAACACGCCAAGCTGAGGATCGGCAATGTTGGCGTGGATAGCCAGGGGGTTGAAATGGTTCGTCAGATTGAATCCGGTGAGCGACAGGCGCACGGCGTATTTTGGGCTGACCTTGAAATCCCTCATCACTCGCGCATCGGCCGAAAAGAAGTTTCGGAAGCGGGTCGAATCGCTGTATGGCTCGCCCACATAATTCTGCAAGGCATCGTAAACGGCGTAGGGGAATCCGTTCCGGTACTCAACTGTTGGCAGAAGTTGTAACTGCCAGAACGGGACCTTCAGGCTACCCCAAATGAGGAATCGGTTCGGCAGATCGCCGGGCAGATTGGAATACACATTGGGGTGGAACACCGGCATGGGGTAATTGCCGAGAAAGTTATCGAATCCATTCTGGCTGCCCTCGGCGTGGCTCCGCGTATACGAAAGCACGAGTTGTTGTCCGCCTTCCCACGCCTGTCTATACCGCGAACTTCCATCTCCATTCAGCACAACTTCATTGGTCTTTCCGAGCAGGTCCGGTTCCAGCACGATCAATCCCACCGAACGGTTGTCGGTATACACGGATCGAAACCGCAACAAGCGCGAGAAGCTGTGCTCTACATGGGCATTCCAGGTTAAACCGCGGGGCGAGAATGCTCCCGCCACCCGTTGCCCGTTAATCAGGAACGATCTTGGCCCGGTTACGCTGCCTATCACGTTGACAAACGTGGCCGGCGCGCCTATGATACTGCCGTCGGGAGTGTAAGAGGTGATGGTTCTGATCGGATAGCGGCTGAACGCATACACGTCTGTCGGAATGTGATCGTAGAATTGGCCGTACCCCAACCGGAGCACGGTTCGGCCATTGGAAAAAGGCGTCCATGCCAGCCCTGCTCGGGGGCCAGCCGGAGACTGGAAGCCAGCCTCTGGTGTTCCACGCGCAAGCCGTAATCGAGCGCAACTTTCGGAGTCAGCGACCAGTGATCCTGCGCGTATGTGGTAAATTCCAGATCGGTCCGTTTGTATGCTCCCTGATTCGTAAAGTCGATGCGCTCCAGTCTTTCTCCCGTGCTGTTAAGGATATCTACGGGACGAAAAGCGAATATCCCGCGGTCATTCACCACTGTCAGTGAAGTGCCAATCTTCAACTGATGCGTTCCCCACAGGCGCCATGGCGCGGGCGACCAGATCTCGAGCCATTCCCTGCGCCAGGCGTCGCGGCTTTGCGTCCCGAAGTAACTGCCGCGGTTGCCTTCGGGCGCGAGCACCATTTCGCTATCGCCCCGCGCGCCAATAAAGGTGTGGAACCGCTGCATCGATACAGAGCTGTCCAGCGTGCCGCCGAAAATTCCGAAGTGGTCGGCCAGCGTCGCGATGTGAGTGCGCTCAGCGTAGCTGGGTGTTACCGGCTGCGGATTGAAGTAGTCCGGATTGACGAAATTGATGTGCTCGGGACTGAAATGAAAAGTGAAGTTGACGATCTGGCGCTGAGAAGCGATATAGTCCAACTGCGTGAAGGAATTCACTCGCTCCTGCTTCGATTCGTTGCGCGGGAATGGAAGCGTGCGGCTGGCGGTTTATCCAGGTAATACTGAAGGGCCGTAATTATATATAGCCGGTCAGGGATTAAAGGACCGCCAATCACGCCCCGTGGCGTCTCGTTTCGGATCCCCACGATGTGGTAGCTCCGGACGCGGAAATCCGGGAAGGGATCGTTCAGGTCCGCGTGCCACTTGTCTCCGCCGCGGCGAGTCTCGACGGCGACTACGCTCTGCGTGAAACGGCCGTATTGCGCTAGAAAAGGGGTATTCAGGACGTTGACGGTTTCGATACTGTCCACCGGCACGGTCTGCCCGAACTTACCCGTGGCTGGATCGGTCACATCGCTTTGGTTCACGACGAGTGAGCTGCGCTGCTCGCCCGAGCCGTCGATCTTGAGCTCGCCGTTTTGCGCTCGTACGACTCCCGGAACCAGCGGCAGCGCGTCCGCGACCGTAGCTGGGTTGGTGGGTAGATTCTTCACCTCGACCGGGTGCAACTCGTAGTTTTGAGAAGCTCTGTTCTACCGGCGGCGGCGTGTCGGTGACTTCGATGCTGGTGCGATTGATCCGCGGGTTGAGCGTAAGGCTGATCTCGACGAAAGGCTCAGGCCCGATCCGGACCGTGCTGCTACTGTCTTCGAACCCGGACTTCGATGCCCGAACCGTCCATGACCCGCATGGGACGGCCTGGAATTCGGCAACGCCCGTGCTCCGTGTCGTCTGAACTCCAGCCTCGGTCGATTCTGAAGCGACGCGCACCTGAGCGTCGAAAACCGGGCTCTCCTGAGAATCCTTGACGAGCACCCGCAACTCCCCGGGCCGGCAGTTCTGTCCAGCCGCGCGAACACCGGAAAGCGAGATCAGACACACAAGAACCGCGAACCCTATCAGGCTCGGAAACAGGCTGCGCGACGCCATAGGACATAATACCCGGATAGGACGCCGACGATCGCGATTTAACTTCAAGTAAACTGTGCCGTATGGCCGCCGATTATGCATCCGTGTTCAGCGCACTGAAACCGATACTCGCCAAGTATGAGAAGCGCATGTCTGTAAAAGCGAATACGCCCATTGAGTACACCCTGCTCACGAAGACCGAATCACCGTTCCATCAACATAAAGGCCAGCCCCTGTACTTTGGCTCGGTGCGTCTGGGCAAAGCCTACGTGAGCTTTCATCTGATGCCACTCTACATGTGCCCGGCGCTCACGAACAGCATATCGCCGGCGCTGAAGAAGCGAATGCAGGGCAAGACGTGTTTCAACTTCAAGACCGCTCCGGAACCGGAGCTGATCGCCGAGCTGCAGCAATTGACCAAGGCAGGTTTTACGCAATGGGGCGAGAAGAAATGGCTGTGACCCGCCCGTCAAAGCGGGGTCACTTCACGGAAATCGTCAATAACGGTACGTTCGCCAGTGATGCGTCTCCGACCTGCACGTTTACCGGCACCTGACCTGTTTGGAAAAGCTGCGGAATGCGGACATTCATCTGAATCGCGCCTTCCACCAACCCGGGAGCATCCCCGCAATAGGGCACGTCAACGGAGTCGAGGGAGTCGCCGACGCGGACAACCGGGCGGAGCACTGGCTTCGAGGATGGCCCTTCTGCAATGGCCCCATCCATGGGAACGGGCTGCATCTGCCCGAAGCCCGTCAGATAGAGCGCAACGATCGATCCCTGAGCGGCCGGATTCTCCGGGCTGTTGATGGTTCCGTCCTCGTTGAGCGCGGCGATCTGGCCGTAACCCGAGCCGTCCAACGTGAAAGCGCCGGGCGCGGCATCCGCCACGGCGACGCTCACTGGAGCGAGGTCAAACCACTGCCGCTCGATATGAACGGTTGCTTGAGCCGCGGCGCCAACGGCAAAGGGCACAACCGCATTGATTTGGTTTTTCGATACGTATAGAAGAGGGGCGGCAGCGCCGTTGATCAGGACGCTGGTATTCGAGAGCGTTGTGGGCATCTTACCGGAGGCGTCCGGCCGGGCGCTGGCCGGTTCGTCCGGCCCGATTCCAGGGCCGAAAAGCGACACGATCTCGCCCGGCGCAAGGGGGCCTTGGCGGCCATTGGCTGCGTTGGCAACGCACCGGATGCTGGCGGGAACCGGTGTGGACGAATCAATACGCTGGAGAATTTGAGTTCCGCTCGATGAATAAAATCGCCCCGCCGAATCGAGCGCAACCACGGTATTCGCAAAAGTGGCGTAGAGCAGCTCCGATCCAGCCGGATTCAACTCGGCGTAGAACGGCGTCGGCTGGAAGCCGGTATAGGGCGTTGGAGCAAAGCATACCCGGTCGGCATTGGGCGTTGTAGGAAAGTTCGCCCGGTACACCCTTCCGCTCACGAATGCATGGCCCGCCGTGTCGGTCTTGATCTGTGAGACGGAATCGCCTCTACCGGTTCCCAAATAAGTGCTGTAAACCAATTGGCTCCCATCAGCGCTTAGTTTCCCGGCGAAGCCGCCGCCGTAAGTCTTTTGAAATGCTCCCTGCGTAATGGGAAAATCGGGTGAATACGGAGTAGCGCCTGCAAAGTAGGCAGATCCCGAGTCGTCAACGGCCAGCGCATTGATCTGATCGTCTCCCGATCCGCCGAAAACGCTGGAGAATACGAGCCCGGATCCGTCGGGATTCAACTTCGTGATGAAGACGTCCGCGCCGTGCCCCGTGTGACTATAGGCACCCGGTGTTGCCGGAAACAGAGCGTAGGCAGCGCCGGCGAAATCAGCAAAATCTGGCGTGGAGCCAGTGAAACCGGCGATATATGCATTCCCACTCGCGTCCACTGCAATGGCTCTGGCCGTATCGGTGAAGGTGCCGCCGATCAGGGTCGAATATCGCGCTTTAGCGCCATCGGGGGTGAGTTTAATAACAAATACGTCTTCATGGCCCACGTAGCGCTTGCTCTGAAAAGCGCCCGGCGTGGTGGGGAAGTCAGCTCCGTTCGCGATACCGGCGACATACGCGTTGCCACCGCTATCCACCGCTACAGCGGAGCCTTGGCCGGGCAAGCGAGTGGAAAACACGGCCCCGCTCCCGTCGGCATTCAGTTTCGTCACGAACCCGGAGCCTGAGGTGAGGTACGCCCCAGGAGTAACCGGAAAATTGGAAGAGGCGGTGTATCCGGTGACGTATGCGCTCCCATTGCTGTCGATCGAGATTGCCGCCACGGAATCCTGGGAGTCGCCGCCAAGGTACGTGGCATACAGGAGTCGCGTCCCGCTCGCATCGACCTTGGCAACGAACCCGTGGTTACATGGGATTGGCGGACCGGCAGTGCCATGCGGTCCCGGAATATACCCGCACACGGCTGGAGTGAAGTTCTTCTGAAAGGCGTTGGGGGTGACGGGGAAACTCGCGGATGTTGTGGAGCCAGCCAAATAGACATTCCCGGCTTGATCGACTGCGCTGGCGGCGACCTGCGTGGACCCAAAAATGGCCTGATAGGTGAGCGGGGGATTGGCCGCGAATGCGGAAGCGAGGAAAGGGAAGAGGACCAGACCGCGCATCCAGAGCACAATACATGAATATCACGGCGGCCGCCCCTGTCTGGCGGCCGGGCAAAGACCGGATTGAAAACATCAGGGTCTTCATTTAAGTGCAACACAGGCAAGAATGCCTGTGCCACTCGGCTACTCATGCCGCAGCGCGGCCATCGGATCGATTTCGGTGGCGCGCCGCGCTGGAATCACGCTGGCCAACATGGCCGCTCCCGCAAGCAGCAGGAATACTGCGGCGTAAGTTATAGGATCGGTAGGCTTCACGGAATAGAGCAGGCTTGTGAGCGTGCGCGTGAGCGCGAGCGCGACCAGCATCCCGATGAAGGCACCCGCGCACACGAGAACCAGTCCTTCGCCCATTACCATGCGCAAGAGATCGCGCTTCTGCGCGCCGAGAGCAATGCGAATCCCGATCTCATTAGTCCGCTGCGAAACCGACTGGTATACGACGCCGTAGATCCCGAGCGCTGCGAGAGTCAGCGCTATCAGCGAGAACAGGCCGAGCAACAGCGTCTCGAAACGCCGTTGCGCGAGTGAATCGCCGATCTGATCGGCAATGGTGGATCGTTCGAACAGAACGGCGTCCTTGTCCAGGCCGCGTACCTCGCTGCGAATCAACCCAGCGAGCTTCAAGGGATCGGAGGAGGCTCGCACCACTACGGTCATGCCGCGGGCCGGTCTTTGGATCATCGAAACGAACGTCTCCGAGCGTGCCACTTTGTCCATGCCTTGACGGCGCATGTCACCAACTACGCCGGCCACCGTTAACCAGGGAGCCTTGGAACGGTCCGGGTCCCCGAACCGGAAACGCTTCCCGACCGGATCTTCACCGGGCCAGAAACGGCGGGCCATGGTGTCATTGATCAGAACCACCGGAGCGGTGTCCTTACCGTCACGCTCATCGAAGAATCTGCCTTTGAGCAAGGGCGCGCGCATCGCCTGGAAGTAGTTTGGACTGACCGAGTCAATCGTGGCTTCGATCTGCTGTTCCGGTGGCGGCGAGGGATGGCCCTCGACAGTGAATCCGGCGGAGTTGGGAGTGATCGACAGGAAAACATCGGTAATCGCCGCAGCGGCCTCCACACCGGGGATCGCCTGCAAGCGGCGCAGCATGTCGCTATAGAACGCGGCCACCTGCGGAGCTTGCGGGTACTTCGAGCGTGAGGGTGAAATCCTCCAGGTGAGGACATTGCCGGTCTGAAATCCGGGATTGATCGATTGCAGGCTCAATAGGCTCCGGATCATCAGGCCCGCCCCCGCCAGTAGAATCATCGAAAACGCAACTTCGGCGATCGTCAATCCGGAGCGCACATAGCGGGATCGCAAGCCGCCCGCCAGAGTTCTGCCGCCTTCCCGGAGTCCCTCGTTCAGGTCCACGCGCGAGGCTCGCAGGGCCGGAACGATGCCGAAGAATATCCCCGCGAGAACGGATACTGCCAGCGTGAACGCGAGCACGCGGCCATTTATAGCGATTTCATCGAGACGCGGCAGGTCCTTGGGCGCGAGCAGAACCAGCCCGCGAATTCCCCATAGCGCGATGGCGAGTCCAACGCCACCGGCGATTAAAGACAGCACGGCGCTCTCGGTGAGCAGTTGGCGTATGAGCCGTCCCCGCCCGGCTCCGAGCGCCGCTCGCACGGCGATCTCGCGTTCCCGTGAAGCTCCGCGCCCCAGGAAAAGATTTGCTACATTGGCGCACGCGATCAGCAGCACAAACGCGACTGCGCCCACCAGCACCAGCAAGACCTGGCGCATGGTGCCGACCACTTGCGCGAGCAGAGGCACAACCCAAACACCGTAGCCCTTGTTGGAATTCGGATATTGCGCTTCGAGGCGAGCGCCAATGGCGCCCATCTCCGTGCGCGCCTGTCCGACTGCGATACCAGGTTTGAGCCGGCCGATCACACTCAGGAAAAACCCTCCACGATTAGCGCGGCTCCGCGGCGACAAGCCGAGAGGCTTCCAGAGCTGGGTCTCTTTGGATGGAAAGGCGAACCCGCCGGGCATCACTCCGACGATTTGGTGCGGCTTGCCGTCCAACTCAATCGTCTTGCCCAGCGCGTGAGAGTCGGACGCGAACTGCCGCTTCCAAAGCCCATTGCTCAGGATCACCACGCGGTTCTTGTCAGGCTGATCGTCGTCCGCCGTAAAGCTGCGTCCCAGAGCCGGGGGCACTCCCATTACGGAGAACAGATTCCAGTTGACCAGCGCCTCAATGGCCCGGGCCGGTTCCTCCAGGCCGGTTAGGATTGTATCGGACGGAACGAAGCCGGCCATGTCGTCGAAAACATGGTTCTGCTTTTTCCAGTCCTCGAAGTTTGGGTAGGATGTGAGGTCTTCGTGGAGTCCGAGCCGCCGGTTGTCGAGCCACAGCATTGCCAGCCCGGCAGGATCTTTGTAGGGCAGCGGGCGCAACAGGACTGCATTGATCGCGCTGAAGATCGCGGTATTGGCGCCGATGCCCAGTGCCAGCGTGGCCATTGCGACCAGCGTGAAGGTGGGCGACTTGCGGAGCAGGCGCAGGCCGGTGCGGAGGTCCTGAGCTAATCCCTGGGTGAAATGAGTTTCGAGCATCGTAGCGCTTTAGACGGCGAACCGGCGGAAACGTTGGCAAACACCTGGAGCTGGCCGGAAAAGCTTCAAACGTTGAAGAAGCGCAATAGTGCGATGACACCTTCCGCACGGCCGCTGTCGGCTTGTGGAAAATCACGGATAGGGTTTAACCTGAATTACGAATTCTGGTCAACGGGTACCGGGCGCAAAGGACCCTTTGTGAAACCAGCGAGCGGCTTCCGGCAGTGAGTGGTCATGTATTAAGCTGTGGGGATTGTGATGAAGCCTTTGATCTTTGCTCTTTGTGTTGTGTCTGCGTTTGGCAGTCTGAGCGCGCAGAAGCCTGTGTGGCAGCCATCGCCGGGACATACGCAAGTACCGATATGGCCGGGCACGCCACCAGACGCGCAGTTTGGCCCGCCGCCCAACACCGAAACGATGCCGGAGCCGGGAGAGGTCGACAATGTCTCACGACCCACGATGACGGTCTATTCGCCAAAGGGCAAGAATACTGGCGCTGCGGTAGTCGTGTTTCCTGGCGGTGGCTATTACGTCCTGGCGATCGATCTCGAAGGCACGGAGGTCTGTGACTGGCTGACGTCAAAGGGGATCACATGTGTGCTATTCAAGTACCGCGTTCCGAACTCGGGGCCGCATGGGGATGGGCGGCGTCAGATAAATCCGAAAGCCCCGATGGCGCTCGAAGATGCGCAGAGGACATTGGGGCTGGTCCGCTTCCACGCCGCGGAGTATCATATCGATCCGCACAAGATCGGCGTGCTTGGATTCTCAGCAGGCGGGCACTTGGTGGCAGATATCAGCACGCACTTCGGCAAACGTTTGTATTCCGCTGTAGATACGGCCGACAAAGTAAGCTGCCGCCCGGATTTCGCAGTGGCCCTTTATCCGGGACACCTGTGGATTTCCAAACAGCGATTTGAGTTGAATCCGGATATTCCTGTCAGCCAGCAGACGCCACCGACCTTCTTGCTGCAGGCCGAGAACGATCCCGTGGACAATGTCAACAACTCGCTGGTTTACTACATTGCGCTGAAGAACGCCGGGGTTCCAGTAGAAATGCACTTGTACGCGGAAGGTAAGCATGCCTTTGGGCTGCGGCGCACGAAGTTTCCGATAACGCGATGGCCTCAGTTGGTGGAGACGTGGCTGGGGACGATCGGGATGATTTCGGGGTAGGTGCTCTGGGATCGCCTACGACAAAGCGGACCCTGCTCTGCAAGGCTTCGCACGAACGTTGTTCGCGCGGGCCTTCGACTGGGCCTCACGTGTTTCACAAAGGACCCGTTGTGAAACGGACACCGACGAGTGAAGCGCCTTTCAAGTACACTGGCTTCTGTGGCTATTTTTGAGAAATTCGGAAGGTTCCTCCAATGCACATAGCTAACTCGTTTATCTGTCTTGCTGTTGCCGCGGTAGCCTTGCTGAGCCCGGTCACGGCGAGTGCTCAATCCGTAGGGGAATACATCAAGGAGGTCATCGATAGTCCGTCGAGGGCACATAGAACTCTCTTGACGGTTTTTGACACTGTTCGGCAAGAGGCGATGAATCACTTCCGCGCGGTAAACGATCAAAAACGCGCCAATGCGATCAGCTTCGTATCGTTAGAAGTCAATGTCAGAGAGGTTCACCGTCGGATTGGACTATGGAATCAAGAGGACCCAAGCGTCGATCTCAAGAAGGTCGTCAAAGGGTGGCTTCTTGAAGTCACGGCCCCCCCGAAGCCAGCGCAAAAATAGGTTGGTTGCAAAACTTACCCTTTGCGGCACGCTGGCTGCATTTGCCTGTAAACAAGGGAAAGGCTATAAATTGGGATTTGACGGCGATGGATCTCGCCACAACCGCTTAAGTGGGTTGATGACGTAAGCCGGGTGCTTCCCAAACTTTTCGAGTAGGCATCGCACCGGCTCATAGTGCGAAAACGCCACCCTTGAACAAGGCTGTCCGGGCGGGTGGCGCAGGACCCTTCTGGAGCATCCCGGCCCTCAAATCCACGTATAATCAGAAGGTCCTCGCAAAGGGACAGGGTCTTTTTGGGCTTGGCGGTGATTAAGAGATGCAAACGTTATGGCAAACATAAACACGTCCGCAAGCGGGCACGCCGGTCCAGCGGCGTTGGCTGGCGGCCATCAGTATCTCTCCTATAGCGATGCTCACTTCCTTGCGACGTTGCGGCGAGCCATGCATACACTTCAAAGCCGAATTCGTGGGCAAGCTCCGTGTGACAATGCGTTCCGGTCGCTGCCGGGTGGGAGAACGTTTTCTCAAGTCAGGGCGGATCCAGCCGTCTGGATCAATTTCGATCCATCCAGGCGCGGAGGCGATTATGGCGCGACACGTGGAAAAGAAATTACCATCACGGCTTACTCACTCTCGATGGGCCCCTGGACTGTCGCCGCTACTCTCGTTCACGAGCTGGCGCACGTCAACGGCGCTTCCGGAAGCACTCACGACGCGGAGGCAACCCTTAGAAGTTGCCTGCTTCGCGGCCTCGAAAATCCGGCCATTATTGGGCGGATAATCCAAGCTTCACGTGTTCAAGTTGCTTAGGAGGCGACGATGAGATGGATAGCATTAGCGCTCCCTATTTTGGCGTTTGCAATCTATGTAGAACCCGCGCTGGGGTGTCGTTGTACTGAGCCATCCCTACCCAGCGCTTATAAGCGAGCCGACTCCGTGGCACAGGTTCGCATCGATAAAGTCTCGCCATCATCGTCCGACGGAACGGTTACGGCACAAGGCGAAATCGTGACGGCATGGAAAACGAGTTTGCCGCCACATGTAGAAATAGTTACCGGCGAGGATTGCGCATACCCTTTGAAAGCGCAAGGAACCTATATCCTGTACCTCTCGAAAGGCGACACCGCCTGGGGCACCTACAAGTGCCGTGGAAATCGAGCTCTGGGAGAAGCTGACCGGACGGTTCGATGGCTGAAGCGATACGGACACTCGATTAACACAAGCAAGTAGAAGCACATAGAACCAGAGATTGATGGCGGTCCAAATCGCCCACCGGAATTCACGGTTAACAAGGCTGATCGCATCATGACGACCTCTTAACCCAACCTATTGAAACCAAAAAACACCCCAGGGATCTTATATAAAGTGACGCACGCCCGGAGGCGTATGTGCCTCCTCCCTGCCGCCCTCTTTCTAACGTTTTCCTATGCTTCAGCGCAATCTGGCCAGTTTGAGGGCCGTACCATCGTCGATCTTCAATATGAGCCTTCGGAACAGCCCATCGCTCCGCAGGATCTGGCACGAGTCCAGCCGCTGAAAAAAGGCGCGCCTCTACGTGCAGCCGAAGTTGCAGCGGCAATCGACGGTCTGTATGCGACCGGCCGTTACAAGGATATCCAGGTGGATGCCGAACCCAGCGGTAACGGGGTGACCGTCCGGTTCCGCACTACGAACGTATCGTTTATCGGACACGTTGCGATAGAAGGCAAAATCTCCGATCCGCCCAATCGAGGCCAGCTCGTGAACGCAACACAGCTCAACTTGGGCCTTCCTTTAGAAGACACCGATCTCAAATCCGCCGAAGACAACCTCAAGAAGCTGCTCGAAAGCAACGGACTCTACGAGTACAAGCTCGACAGCAGGATGGAACGCGATCCGCGCTTCCAGCAGGTCAATTTTGTATTCACTCTGAAACCGGGCAAGCGAGCCAAGTATGAAATGCCGACGGTAAAGGGCGATACAAAGATGCCGGAGGGGGCGCTGATCCGGGCGACCGGCTGGCGCATCGTGCTGGTTCATTGGTGGCGGCAGGTAACGCAAGTCCGTACCAGGAATGGCTTGGATGGAATCCATAAGAAATATGACAAGCAGGACCGTCTCACGGCGTCGGTGAAGCTCGATTCGCTTGAATATGACCGGACGACCCGCCGGGTTCATCCCCATCTCAGCATCGACGCAGGTCCCAAGGTCAAGTTGAAAGCGATTGAGGCGAAAATCAGCAAGGGCAAATTGAAGAGCTATGTCCCCATCTATGAGGAAGGGGCCGTTGATCGCGATCTGCTGGTGGAAGGCGCCCGCAATCTCCGCGACTATTTTCAGTCGCAGGGCTACTACGATGTGACTGTCGATTTCCGCCAGCCGCCGCCGAAGCAGGACGAGATGACCATCGAGTACGTCATCAGCCGCGGTCCACGCTACAAGTTGGTGAAGGTGAACATTCAAGGCAACAAGTATTTCAAGAGCGATCTCCTTCGCGAGCGCATGTTCCTGGAGCCGAGCTCTCTCACGATGCGGCACGGGCGCTATAGTGAGCAGTTCCGGAAGAAGGACGAAGAGGCGATCGAGAATCTTTATCAGTCCAATGGCTTTCGCGATGTGGACGTCACATCCACGGTGGACAATCCGTATCAGGGGAAAACCGGTGAAATTGCCGTTACGTTCAACGTGGAGGAAGGCCCGCAGTGGTTCGTCGACACGCTCGATATCGAGGGCATGCGGCAATTAAGCAAGAGCCATGTGGAAGGGGAGCTGAGCTCCGTCGCCGGCCAGCCATACAGCGATGTGAGCGTGGCAGCCGACCGCAACACCGTGCTTTCCCACTACTTCTCGAATGGCTTTCCGGCGGCCGCGTTCGCGTATAGCTCCGCCCCGTCTGGCGCCCCCAATCACGTCAATCTGAAATATATGGTGACCGAGGGATCGGAGCAGTTCATTCGAGACGTCGAGCTCAGCGGCTTAAAAACCACCAGGAAGGCTCTGGTCGAGAAGACGCTGGATGTCCGGCAAGGCGATAATCTTTCGCCGCTCGAGACTACGGCCGCCCAGAAGCGCCTCTACGATCTGGGCGTGTTCGCGAAGGTGAATGTGGCCACACAGAATCCGGGTGGCGATACGAATTACAAGTACCTGCTGTACGACTTTGAAGAGGCCAACCGGTACAGCTTCAGCGCTGGCCTGGGAGCCGAAATCGCACAGTTCGGTCCGACGACGGCAAACTTGAGCTCGCCCACCGGTTCCAGTGGCTTCGGACCTCGCGTGTCGTTCGATCTCAGCCGTCTCAATTTTCGAGGCCTCGGGCAAACCGTTACTTTGCACACCCGCTTCTCCAATTTCGACAAGCGGGCCTCCATCGACTACCTCGCGCCGCGCTTCATGGGAGTGGAAGGCCGAACCATTACCTACACGCTGCTTTACGATGATGCGCGGGACGTTCGGACATTCGCGTCAAAAAGGGAAGAAGCCTCGGTTCAGGTGGCCGAGCACCTCTCGAAGGCGACCACGGCTTTGTTCCGGTTCAGTTACCGGCGGGTGAGTACCACGAATGTAGTGATTCCGGCGTTGCTGGTGCCGCAGTTGTTGCAGCCGGTGCGCATCAGCATTCTCTCGATGAATCTGAGCCAGGACCGCCGCGACGATCCTACCGATCCACACCGCGGAATCTACAACACTTTGGATGCAGGGGTGGCGACCAAATATTTCGGCGGACAGCGCAGCTTTATCCGAGGCATCGGGCGGAATGCCACGTACCACCGGCTTGGCAAAAAACTGGTGCTGGCGCGCGAGACCACGTTTGGAGTGATTCTGCCGTTCAGTCCTCCGGCCGGCCTCGATGCTACGCAATCGGTTCCTTTACCGGAACGTTTCTTCGGCGGCGGTGAAACCACCCATCGTGGTTTTGCGTTCAACCAGGCCGGTCCGCGAGATATCGGCACGCCCGCCGGTCCGGGCGGTGTTGCCACGCAGCCCACCGGTTTCCCACTTGGAGGAAACGCGCAGTTCTTCAACACAGTGGAGCTGCGTTTTCCTCTGATTGGGAGCAACATCGGCGGGGCGTTGTTCCATGACATGGGAAATGTTTATCGCAGCTTCCATGACATCTCTTTCCGTGCCTCGCAAAAGAATCTGCAGGACTTCAACTACACTGTGCATGCCGCGGGATTCGGCGTCCGGTACCGCACGCCGGTAGGACCCATCCGCGTAGATCTGGCGTACAGCATCAATCCGCCGTCCTTCATCGGATTCAAGGGAACGATTCGCGATCTGCTGATGTGCAATCCGAATCTCCCGCCCGTGGGAGTCTGCGTGGGCGTGCCACAAAGCGTGGGACACTTCCAATTCTTCTTCACCATAGGACAGACATTCTAATGTTTTCAGCCACGGATGAACACAGATGCGCTTGCGCACGTTCCGTGAACACGGATAAGATTTGGGTTCTGGCTTTGATTTTTATCGGTGTTCATCCGTGTCCATCCGTGGCTGTGGTGATTGATCGGATGGCTGTGGTGGCCGGCAATCGCGTGATCAAGGATAGCGATATTGAGCGCGACATCCGGATCATCGATTTTCTGAATGGCAACAAATTAGACCTTGGCCCGGCTGCGCGGCGCAAAGCGGCGCAGAGGCTGATCGATCAAGCCATGATCCGCCGGGAAGTGGACCTGGGCCGATACCCCGCTCCGTCGCAGGCCGAGACGGAAAACCTGCTGCAACAGGTGAAGAAGCAACCCCAGGCTTTGCAGGCGTATGGCATCACGCAGCAGGAGCTCGAGAGCCAGGTGCGCTGGCAGATCACCGTGCTGCACTTTATCGAACAGCGCTTCCGCCCCGCTGTCCTGGTTTCGGAACAGGAAAGCGACGCCTATTATCGCGCCCACGCAGCCGATTTCCGCGACCCTCAAACGGGCAAGATTCCTCTGATTGACGCTGTCCGCGATCAGATCCAGGACATCCTCGCGGCGCCAAAGGTTACTAAGGAGTTCGAAGATTGGCTGGACCGCGCGCGTAAGCGAACCAAAGTCGAATATCGGGAGGCTTCTCTCGAATGACAAAACTAAAAAAAATAATCGGTATTCTCGCAGTCTCTCTGGTCGCACTTGTATTTGTGGGCATCATCGCGGCCATCCTGGTGATGCGGACGGACTGGTTCCATAACTTCGTACGCGAAAAGATCATCGCCGTAACCGAGGATTCGACTGGCGGGAAGGTGGAGCTTGGTTCCTTCGATTTCGACTGGTCTCACCTGCGCGCGACCATTCACGATTTCGTGATCCACGGAACGGAGCCTGCCGGGTCCGCTCCTTTGCTGCGGGCGAAGCTGGTGGAAGCGGACCTCAAGATCCTTTCCGGCGTGAAGCAAATGGTGGATCTTCAGGCATTAAAAATCGATCAGCCGCAGGCGCACGTAATCGTCTACCCGGACGGACGGACCAATGTGCCGGAGCCGAAGGTCAAGTCTAAGAGTGATAAGAGCGGGCTCGAGACGGTCGTAGATCTGGCCGTCGGCCATTTCGATGTTGAGAATGGATCCATCGACTTCGCCGCGCAAAAGATGAGCTTCAGCGCGAAAGGCGACAACCTGCGCGCCCAGCTCGCTTACAGTTCTTTCCCCGCAAGCTACAAAGGGCAGCTTTCCATGAGCCCTCTGTATTTGAGCTCAGGCAAGAATACGCCGATCAATCTGAACGTCACGCTGCCGGTGGTGCTCCGGAAGGACCGCATCGAGCTGACCGATGCAAAGATCACCACGCCAGAATCGAAGGTGACGGTCAGCGGCGCAATGGAGCATCTGGTGGCGCCGCGGATTTCGGCCCATATGAATGCGAGTCTGGCGCTGGATGAACTTCGGCGTGCTGGCGACCTTCCGATTTCACTTGCTTCCGGGAAGGACCTGCCGAACATTGTCGATGCCGACATCGCCGTCAACATGGATGAAAACAGCATCAAAATTTCGACGGCGCGTATCGCTTTGGGGCAGTCGAATATCGAAGCATCGGGCACGCTGAAAGATCCTTCGCAGAACGGTACGGTGCAGTTCAATACCACGCTTGCTCTGGGCGAGCTTGGCCGCCTGCTCAAGGTGGCCGCCCGTCCGGAAGGTACGCTGCAAGCGTCTGGCAATGCGAAGCTCGCGGGCCAGAGCGATTATGCCATGACGGCCAGCATCCATGGCAAGGGACTCGCATTCCGGCAAGGCCAGCAGCGCTTCAGCAACATCGGCGTGACCGGTTCTTTGACTGCCGATCCCCACAAAATCGATCTGAACAACTTCAAGCTGGCCGCCTTGGGAGGCGAGGTGACCGGGGACGCCCGTCTTGAGAATGTGCAGCAATTCCACTTCAAGGGCAACCTGCACAGCTTCGACATTCAAACTCTCGCGCGGGTGGCCGCATCGGAGCGTCTACCCTACAGCGGAGTGATTTCGGGACCGCTGCAAGCCAGCGGCGATTTGAAGGCGAAAGGCACAACCGGAATCAACGCCCAAGCGAGACTCGCTATCGCGCCGGGTCGCCGGGGAGTTCCCGTTTCCGGCAAACTCAATGCCGATTACAATGGCGCGGCCGATACCGTCCAGGTCGCGAACTCCTACATCGCTCTGCCCAATTCGCGTGTCGATCTGAACGGTTCGCTGAATCGCCAAATTCAGGTTCATTTTGTCTCGCGCAATCTGAACGACTTTCAACCCGCTCTCGCGATGTCCTCCAAAGGACCGCCGCCCACGATGCCGGTGGTTCTGAGAGGCGGTACCGCTAATTTCGATGGCGCGGTGACGGGCAAGCTCGATGCACCTCACATCGCCGGTCACTTGCAGGTGACGCGCTTCGAGCTCGAGGACCGGCCGTTCGATCAGTTTTCGGCCGATTTGGATGCATCGCCCTCTGGCGCCAAAGTACAGAACGGGTCGCTGGCCCGTGGCGCTACTCAGATGCAATTTACCGCCGCGGTAGGTCTGCACAAATGGAGTGCTGAGCCTCGCGAGCCGCTCTCGGTGAACGCCAACATCCGCGACGCTGACTTGGCCGATCTGATGGCGATGGCCGGTGAGAAAGATATCCCAGTGACCGGCACGCTCAATGCGGTGGCGCAGATTTCGGGCACGGTCGGGAATCCGCGGGGCAATGCGAATCTCACGGTACTGAACGGCACTGCCTATGACGACCACTTCGACCGCTTGCTCGCCAACGTCGACTTTGCCGATCAACTCGTCCGGCTGTCGCAAGCCGAGCTGACCGCAGGCACGGCGAAGATCGATCTCAACGGCACGTTCCAGCATCCCCGCGAGAGCTTCAGCACTGGTACGATCCAGGCGCACCTGGCGAGCAACCAGGTGCAGCTCGATCAGTTTCAGAACATTAAAAAGCGGCGGCCCGACCTGGCAGGTCTGGTCCAATTGAACGGCGACGTAACAGCGAAGCTGAGCGAAGTGAAAGGCAAATCGGAGTTCCTGGTATCGAGTGTCAACGCGAATGCTTCTGGCCGCGGCATTCGCATGGAAGGCGAAAACCTCGGCAACTTCACCGCGACCGCTCAAACCACCGGATTGACCGTCAACTACCGTGTGAATTCGGATTTCGCCGGCTCGAATATTCGTGTAAACGGGCAAACTCGCCTGGAAGGCGAGTATCCAACCACTGCGACTGCCTCGATCAGCGGCTTGCCCGTGGAGCGCGTGCTGGCAGTGGCGGGACGCAAGGACATTCCGGCGAAAGGCATCCTGTCGGCGAACGCGCAGGTGTCCGGAACCCTCGATAATCCACAGGGCAGCGGCGATCTCAGCTTGAGCAAAGCCGTCCTATACGATGAGGCGCTTGATCAGCTTCACGCGCGGCTGACTTACGCGAGTCAGTTGGTGGATGTGCCAATGCTGGAAGTAACTGCCGGACCCAACCGCATCGATTTCAGCGGATCGTTTAATCATCCGCAAGGGGATTTCAAGAACGGCAGCCTGCGCTTCCACCTGGCGAGTAATCAGATTCATCTCGCCCAATTAAAAGCTCTGCAAAAGGCACGCCCAGGCTTAGCTGGAATCCTGCAACTGAATGCCGATGCCACGGCGACCCTGAAAGCACCCGAACCGAGCCGCGACCGCCAGGGAGCAGTCCCCCAGCTCCTGTTCTCCAATCTCGACGCCAACGTCTCCGCTACCGGCATCGAGATGAATAAGAAGCGGTTCGGCGATCTGACAGCCAAAGCGGCTACACAAGGCCAGAACCTGCTCTTCAACCTCGATTCCGACTTCGCAAAGTCTGCCATTCACGGCAGCGGGCACGCGCAACTCAGCGGCGATTATCCGCTCAGCGCCCAGTTGAACTTCTCGAATGTCACTTACTCGGCCCTGCAACCCTTCCTCGGCCCCGAGGGTGCCGGTGTGCGGCCTACCTTCGACGCGCTGGCGGAAGGCAATGTCAAGATTGATGGCCCCGCGCTGAAGGCTGACGAGCTGACCGGCCATCTGCAACTCTCGAAACTACAGCTCTGGACGATTCCCCGAACCGGCCCAGGCGTCACCACCCGTCGAATCACGATTCAAAACGCGGGGCCGATCGCGCTCACTCTCAATAAATCGATCCTGAACGTCCAGAGCGCGCATCTCACCGGCCCGTCCACCGACGTGAATATGACCGGCAGCATCGTGCTCAGAGATCCGCGACCGCTGAATTTGCAGGTGAACGCCAACACCAACCTGTCGCTGTTGCAGGATTTTGACCGTGACATTTACTCGTCCGGCGTGGTCGCGCTGAATGCCGGCGTCAGAGGATCGGTCGCGCGGCCGATCATCAATGGGCAGATGGAGCTGAAGAACGCTTCTTTCAACATGGTGGACCTGCCAAACGGACTCTCGAACGCGAATGGCACGATTGTGTTCAATGGAACCAGCGCGAGCGTTCGCAATCTCACAGCGGAGTCCGGCGGAGGCAAGGTGACACTGTCCGGATTCACTGGTTTTGGCGGAGGCGTGCTGAATTATTCGCTGCGCGGAAACGCCGCCGATGTGCGAGTTCGCTATCAGGGGATCAGTCTGGTTTCAAACGCAGCCGTGAACCTGACGGGCACCAGCGATCGCAGCGTCCTTTCTGGAACCGTGACCCTGAACCGCTTGAGCTTTAATCCGAAAAGCGACTTCGGATCGTTCCTGTCGAAGTCCGCGCCCCCGGAAACGGCTGGCGCCCCGTCATCGGGTCCACTATCGGGCATGAAATTGGACGTGCGAATCCGGACTGCAACGGACGTGGCGGTGCAGACCGCGCTCGCTCAGAACCTGCAGGCCGATGCGGACCTGACCTTGCGGGGCACGCTAGACAGCCCGGGGATGGTGGGCCGCGTCAATGTGACGTCAGGCCGGCTGATTTTCTTTGGCACTAACTACGACGTGAATGACGGAAGCATCGCATTCTACAATCCGTTCAAGATAGATCCTATCCTGAATGTGGATCTGGAAACGAAGACACAAGGCGTGGACGTAATCCTGAACGTTTCGGGACCGATCAATAACATGAAGCTGACCTATCGCTCGGACCCGCCGTTGCAGTTCAACGAAATCGTGGGATTACTAGCGGCCGGGCAGACGCCTACCTCGGATCCGACGATTCTCGCGAATCAACCCGCTCCGCCGCCGCAGAGCCTGCAACAAATGGGCGAATCGGCCATCGTGAGCCAGGCAGTGGCGACACCGGTCGCCGACCGGCTGCAGCGAGTATTCGGTGTAAGTAAGTTGAAGATCGATCCGGCCTTCACGGCCGGCTCCGCTCTACCCACCGCGCGCCTGACATTGCAGCAACAAGTCGCCCAAAACATCACGTTCACTTATATCACCGACTTATCGCAATCGAACTCCCAGATTATCCGGGTAGAGTGGGCGCTCAGCCCGCAATGGTCGGCCGTAGCCACCCGCGATGAAAATGGGCGCTTTGGAGTGGACTTCTTCTATAAGAAGCAGTTCCGATAATAAGGTTAATCTACTTTGTCAGAGGCTGAGTGGAACAGGCGGTTTCGCCTGTCCGTGTTTTTCTTGAAGAACAGGCGAAAGCGCCTGTTCCACTCTGCCCCGAAACGCCTCCTCGATCAGAATCAATGATTTCTGGCGATCCAGAAAGTAAGTGGCATTGGGCGAAGCCGCCTGTTCCACTCAGCGCATCGCAACTTATTGGAAACAACCAGATTTCGCAAACTAATTTGTGGTATGCTCAGTTTCGTCTGAACGCCCAGAAAAGGAGGAGTTTTCAACTCATGAGCAAACGCCTGTATGTCATGTGTGGAGTTTTGCTTCTAGGTTCTTGGATAGCGTCGTCTCAACAGGGCCGAAGTGTCCAGGTTCAGCTTAACTATACGGGATCCGGATCGGTCGATGAGACTCACAAGATCTTTGTCGCTCTCTGGGACTCGCCCGGTTTCACAGAAGGCACTGCCACTGCCCCGCCGATTGCCGTTCAATCCGCTACTTCGAAAAATGGGACCGTTACTTTTTCAGATGTTCAAAAGGTTCCAGCTTACGTAAGCGCTGCCTACGACCCAACTGGTCATTGGGACGGCCAGTCCGGGCCACCTCCTTCGGGCGCGTCCTTGGGAATGTACACTAAGGCTCCGCCCAAGCCAGAGCCTATCGATATGTCCCCACGGAAAAGTGTCAAGGTCACAATTACTTTCGACGATACGGTGAAGGTACCTTAGTTACTTTCCGCTCCACCATGCCCGGGTGGCGAAATTGGCAGACGCAAAGGACTTAAAATCCTTTTTCCGGCAACGGGAGTGTGGGTTCAAGTCCCACCCCGGGCACCAGTTACTCAGGCCGCGGCTGACAATACGCTTTCTAGCACCGACCGCAGCGCTCCCACGGTGAACGGCTTCCGGATGTACGCGCAGCCGCACTCCCGCGCTTCATCGACGCAGGCTGAGAGGTACACTGCCGGGATGCCCCACTGTTCACGGATCAATGATCCCGCTTCGATTCCATTCATCCGCCCTCGTAGCCGAATGTCCATGATCACCAGGTTGGGCCGGATTTCGACCGCGGACGCGATGGCCTGCTCCCCGGAGGCGACGTTTGCAACCACTCGATAGCCCAGCCCTTCCAGGCAACATTCGAGATCGGCTGCGGTTAGACGGTCATCCTCGACGACCTGAATGCGGCTCTTATGCATATCTTCACTCACGTGGTGGTTCTCAAATGATAGATGTCTCAAAACTACTTTCCGGCATAGATGTAACCGTGTCGTCGACTTGGATACCATCGGACTTAGCATGTACAGTTCTGTCCGAACTCTTCTCACCGGACTGATCGATTACGCCGGCTTGTTTCCGCCCGCGAGCTTGGATATGGCTTCCGCGGTTCGGGAATTTGAAAGTTACCGGGCGAGTGAGTTCGCCTGGGCTTTGGGCCGGTTTATCGTGCCCGCTTCGCGCTTAGACGAGTTGGAGGCTGCTATGGGGAACGGCTTTGGGCCGCTCAGTGTACTGATCGGGTCCGACCGCAATCGTGACGTCGCGCAGATCCATGCATTCGCCCAGCGGCATCCTGGCGCCATCGAAACGATCGAGGTGAAGGCCGCCACGGTCGAGAATATCCGAAATATTTCGCAGGGCACTCCCAGTGAGCTGCCGACCTTCTTCGAAATCCCGGTCACCGACAGCCGCGCCACTTTGCTGTCCGCCATTTCGGAGGAGGGATGCTGCGCCAAAATCCGTACCGGCGGCGTCCAGCCCGATGCTTTTCCAAGCGCGGACGACCTGGTTCGCTTCCTCCAACTCTCCTCAATTCTGGGGGTGCCCTTCAAGGCCACCGCCGGCCTGCACCACCCCATCCGCGGCTCGCACAAGATGACCTACGAGGAGCACAGCCCCTGCGCCGTGATGCACGGTTTCGTAAATGTGTTCCTGGCCGCCGGCTTCGTTCGGAATCACATGCCGACGCAGTTGGTAACCGAGCTGATTGAAGAACAGTCGCCGGAAGCGTTTCAGTTCGGTGAAGACGGCGTGAGGTGGAGAAACAACCGCTTGTCCAAGGATGAGATGGCCGCCATGCGGAACAATTTCGGCGTGGCATTCGGATCGTGCTCATTTGAAGAGCCGATCGAAGATCTGCGCTCGATGAGTTTGCTATGAACCCAAAAACCGCAGTGGAGGTTCGCCAAATCGGTTTAGCGTCCCGCGATCATGAAAACAGGCCAGGCCCAGCCGGCAGGCGGCACAAACACCGGGTCGCCCCGGCAGGCGGCACAAACCCACCGCCTGTCCCACGGTTGCAGCCAACTGCCGTTTTTAGGATGAAAGTAGATCTGCCATGAAAAGCTGGGTTACTTCCGCGAACGACCCTGGCACCGATTTTCCTATCGAGAACCTGCCGTTTGGATCGTTCCGGCGGAGTTGCAGCGAGAGCGCCGCCCGTATTGGCGTGGCTATCGGGGATCAGGTTCTCGATCTCACAGCGCTGCTCGACAAAGGCCTCATCGACGGTGAAGCGGCTGAAGCGTGCCGCGAGCCTGTGCTGAATAGCCTGATGGCGTTGGGACACAGGTACTGTTCGGGCCTGCGAAGCCGCCTCGCAGAGTTGCTTCGAGCCGACTTTTCTGGCCAAGGCCATATCGCCCAATGCCTGGTTCCGATCGCCGAAGCGGAGCTGCTGTTACCGGTCGGGATCGGCGATTACACCGATTTCTACGCCTCGATCCATCACGCAACCAATGTTGGCCGCTTGTTCCGTCCGGACAATCCGCTTCTGCCGAATTACAAATATGTGCCGATCGGCTATCACGGACGTGCATCTTCGGTCGTCATTAGCGGGACGGGGGTTCGCCGGCCCAGCGGTCAAACGAAATCACCACAGGCGGAAACCCCGGAGTTCGGGCCGAGCAAGCGGCTGGATTACGAGTTGGAGGCCGGATTCTTTGTGGGCCGGTCAAACCAGCTCGGCTCGCCCATTCCAATCGAGAAGGCTGAAGATCACCTGTTCGGCCTGTGCCTGGTCAACGACTGGTCGGCTCGTGATATTCAGGCGTGGGAGTACCAGCCGCTCGGCCCATTCCTGGCGAAGAGCTTCGCAACCACCATTTCGCCGTGGGTTGTGACCGCGGAAGCCCTCGCGCCCTTTCGCGTGCCCGCCTTTAATCGCGAACCGGGAGATCCCGAGCCGCTCGAGTATTTGCGATCGCACTCACAGGACGGCGGCATCGAGATCACGCTCGAGGTGTACCTCCAGTCGGGGAAAATGCGGAATGCTGGACACCCGCCTGTCCGGTTGAGCCGGGGCAACTTTCGTGACATGTACTGGACTATTTCCCAACTAATTACCCATCATGCGAGCAACGGCTGCAACTTGCGCACGGGAGATCTGATGGCAAGCGGGACCGTTTCGGGCTCATCTGACGAGGCGCGGGGGTGTCTGCTGGAGTTAACGCGCGGGGGCGCTGAGCCGATCCAGCTTCCCGGCGGCGAAACCCGGCGATTCCTCGAAGACGGCGATGAGGTGATTTTCCATGGCCATTGTCAGCGCGAGGGGGTTGTTTCGATCGGCTTTGGCGAGTGCCGGGGCCGAGTGATCGGCTAAGTCATTGAGGCAGAAACCATGAAACGCCGAACTTATGCATGCGTCCTAAAATTTGGCTAAAAGGCGAGTGCTGCTGATTGCCGCTCATCCCGACGATGAGTCGATCGGAGCCGGGATTCGAATGACCCATTGGGATCCGGGCCAGTTGACGATCGTTCACATCACGGACGGCAGTCCACGGGCGGTCGCAAACAGGTCGGAATACGCGGCCAGGCGGCGGAAAGAGTTGCAGGGAGCTCTGGCTGTAGCGGGGATGGCCGAGGCGCAGTGCCGCGAGCTGGGGTTTGTCGATCAGGAAGCCTACCTGCATTTACCGGAGTTAACGGAGGCCATCGCGGCGTTGTGTACTGAGATCCAGCCGGATCTCATTTATACACATCCTTATGAAGGTGGGCACCCGGACCACGATTCGGCGGCCTTTGCGGTGGCCTGTGCCTGCCGGATGGGCAGGTCAGGGACCTGCCCCACGCGTGAATTTACGTCCTATCACTTGACTCCGACCGGGTTCACTACCGGCGTCTTCCTCGATAATGACAACATTAAAACCTACACATTAACTGATTCCGAGTGCGATCTGAAGCGTCGAATGTTTGAATGCTACCGGTCTCAGGAGCGCGTCCTGCAGAATTTCGAAATCGGCTGTGAGCGATTCCGCAATGCTCCGGAATACGATTTCACCCAGGCGCCCCACGCCGGACAGCTTCATTACGAGACTTTGGGTTGGAACATCACGGGCGAAGCGTGGCGCGCCCGCGCCCGCGAAGCCCTCAAATTGTTATCGGTGAGAGACTTTGTATGTTAACGGTTCTAAGTGTCGCCTACCCGCTCACTCCGGTCGGTCCGGATGCGGTGGGCGGTTCCGAACAGATTCTGACTCTGATGGACACGGCCTTGACGCGCTCGGGCCACCGGTCGCTGGTCGTGGCGTGCGAAGGATCGAGGACCGCGGGAACTCTGCTCCCCACCCCATTCTGGACCGGGAAAATCACGGAAGAGGTTCGGCTGTGGGCTCAGGAACAGCACCGGATTGCTATTGAGCAGGCGCTGAAAAAGTGGCATGTGGATGTAATCCATATGCATAGCTTGGATTTCTGGACATATCTACCATCCGGATCGGTTCCGGTACTCACCACTCTGCATCTTCCGCCCGATTGGTATCCCCCCAAGGTCTTCAGAGTACGGCGGCAAAATTATTACTTGAATGGCGTTTCGCGAACGCAGACGTCGAACTGCCCGGCGCGCGCCAAGCTGCTGCCGCACATCGACAATGGGGTGGATATCGATCGGCTTACCGTTGGGCTGCGGAAGCGGGATTTCGCACTGGCCCTGGGCCGGATTTGTCCAGAAAAAGGGCTGCATCAGGCGATCGACGCCGCGCGGCTGGCCGGTGTGCCACTGTTGCTGGCTGGCCAAGTCTACCGGTACGAAGCCCATGAGCGGTATTTTGAAACTGAACTGGCACCCCGGCTGGACGCACAACGCCGTTTCATAGGACCGGCGGGGTTCCGGAAAAAGAGGCGGCTGCTGACTCAGGCCCGGTGTCTGCTGATTCCGAGCCTGGTTGCGGAGACCAGCTCGCTGGTAGCGATGGAAGCTATGTCCTGCGGCACGCCAGTGATCGCTTATCGTTCTGGAGCTTTGCCGGAAATCATCGAGGATGGCCGGACCGGTTTCATTGTCGAGAACGAGAGTGAGATGGCATCCGCCATTCGCGCTGTAAAATTCATCGATCCGGAGGTTTGCCGCCAGCGCGCCCGGGAACGGTTTTCCGCTGAACGAATGACCGGACGCTACATGCAGCGTTACGCTGAACTGATCCAGTCAGCCCGCCGAACTAGAGCAAGTACCGAAGCCACCACTGCCGCCATCTGGAGCCACGCCCAGCAGAGTGGTGGTTGAGCCGATCGAGACTCTCGCTGAGTTGGAAAGTCTCGTTCCCGAGTGGGATTTGCTATGGGAACGCTCTCCCGCCGCAATGCCCTTCCAGCATCCCGGCTGGCTCCTGGCCTGGCGCAAGGTCTTTACCGGCGGTCAACTTTTTACTTTCGCGGTTCGGAACGACACTAGCCTGGTGGCACTCGCGCCCATGTTTCTGCACGAGTGGAAGGGCCGCCGGCAGGTCACTTTCCTGGGAAACGGCGTTTCCGATCACCTCGACATCCTCGTCGAGCCGGGTATGGCGCAACCGGCGTGGGCGGCGATACTGCAAGTTCTGGCGGAACAGCGGCATCGCTGGGACGTTTGCGACTTGCAGGATCTGGATGAAAACGCACCACTGGTTTGCAGCGCGACGTGCAGTCCGCTCGGAAGCGCGGTAAAGCCGCAGTACTTTTGCAGCTCTGTCACCCTGCCCGAGAGTGCCGAAGCTTTCCATGCAGCGCTGCCGCACGGATTGCGCCGAAACCTGCGGCGGTATCGCACCCGCCTGGAGCAGCAGGGCGCTATTACGTTCGAGACCGCCCATGCCTCGAATTTCCAAGACCATTTGGATGCCTTATTTGCCCTGCACCGCGCTCGTTGGCGGGAGAAGGACGAAGCGGGAATGCTGGAGAGTCCCGAGCTGGAGTGTTTCCACCGCAGCGCGGCTCGCGGCCTGTGGGATCGAGGATTGGTCCGGCTGCATACGTTGCGCCTGGACGATCGGATCGTAGCCGTGGTCTATGCCTTCGTGCACGCACAGCGTGCTTATAGTTACTTGGGAGGATTCGATCCCGCACTCGCGCGCTTCAGTCCCGGCGCCCTGATCATGGGCTATACCATCGAGCAGGCGATCCGGGAAGGCGTCACGGAGTTCGATTTCTTGCGCGGGCGGGAATCTTATAAGGCAGATTGGGGCGCTAAACCTGCAGTGAGCAGCCGGCTGGTCTTATGGCACGACAAGCGGCCGGTCGATTTATTGGAGCTGCCAATGCAATGAACAGGAACGCGGAGTACGACCCGTTTGCGTGGCTCTATACCAAGTATTGGGGTGGTGAATTTCACGAGCAGTCGCTGGCCGTTCTAGAACGGCTTCTGCTGCATCGCCTGGCATCCCGCGCCGCCGTCCTCGACTTATGCTGCGGGGATGGACGGATTTCGCAACAACTATCCCGCCGCGGGTTTGCGGTTACGGGACTGGATGGGTCCGCCCAAATGCTGGCATTCGCAAAACATCGGGCGCCGAAGGTGAAATTTCTGCTGGCGGATGCACGGCGATTTCAGCTTCCGCCGGAGTTCGACGCCGTGGTTTCGACCTTCGACAGTTTAAATCATATCCGGACCGCCCGAGACCTGGGAGCTGTATTCCGTAATGTGTTCGCCTGTTTGAAGAGCCCGGGGCTGTTCGCATTCGATTTAAACCGCGAAGAGGCCTACCAGGATCTCTGGGCGCGTACGTCTCACACCATCGAGCGGGATGTCGTCAGCGTGGCGCAGGGCACCTATAGCGCCGCCACCAAAGTCGCCCACTGCGATATCACGCAGTTCCGGCGCGCCAAGGGCTCCTGGCAGCGGTCGGATTTCCGGCTGACTCAGAAGTTTCATCCCGAATCCGAAGTGATCTTTGAACTGGAGCGCGCCGGATTCGCAGTCAAGCGGTTTGATGCGGCCGCCGATCTCGGAATGCATGGCGACATCGGAAAAGGACGCACATTTTATCTCGGTTGTAAAGGGTAATCTGTTAGGACGCGTTCCCCGCTCATCCCTAATCAGGCAATTTTTTCACGAGCAGGAATTCTTGCCAAAGTTCAAAAACCTCAACAAGTTCGGAATCGAGATAGGACTACTAGCGCTGTTTATTGCCCAAGGTGAAGGGTTGTAAAGGTTTCAACAGAGTATAGCAATCCCTCTTTTGTACCGGTCCCCTGCACCGGCAGGGATGGTACCAAACGTGCCACCGGAATAGCAGCCGAGCATGGCGAGTTCATTTTGTGGTTTTAAATTCAACGAAATCGCGATTCTTGGACGCATATTATGAACGCCGAATCGCGGCCCAAGGTTCAGTCGGCTTCCACGCTGGCCGGTTATCGTGTTCGCAACGAACAGAACGACGACCTGGGAACGATTGAGGAGTTGATGATCGACTCATCTTCGGGCCGGGTCGCTTACGCGGTTTTATCTTTGGGCGGATTCCTCGGATCTGATGACAAACTCCTCGCGGTACCGTGGAGTCTCCTTTCGTTGCATGACGGCGAGGCCGCTTTTGTCCTCAATGCCGATCTTAGGACGCTCGAAAACGCACCCGCCTTGGATTCGGAGCAATGGCCGGATTTTGCGGATGAACGTTGGGGAACAGAACTCCATGCGCATTACGGACGACAGCCTTATTGGGTTTTTAGTAATTAAAACAGGAAGAGGAGAATACAGATGCCGAAAGTGAAGTCATTAGAAGATCTTTTGATCGAAGAATTGAGGGATCTATTTGACGCCGAGAATCAGCTTACCCGCGCCTTGCCGAAAATGGCTAAGGCGGCCACGGCTCCCGAGCTGAAAGCAGCGTTTCAGGAACACCTGGAGGTTACCAAGCAACAGGTAGAGCGGCTCACCCAGGTATTTGAAGGGCTCGGCAAACCTGCCAAGGGGAAGCGTTGCGAGGCGATGAAAGGCCTGATCACCGAAGGCCAGGAGTTGATGAGCGAGGATATCGAGCCGGAGATTCTGGATGCGGGCTTGATCGGAGCCGCCCAAAAGGTGGAGCACTATGAGATGGCCGGTTACGGAACGGTTCGCTCAATGGCGGAAGTCCTGGGTCATACAGAAGCCGCGAGACTGCTGGATGAAACCCTGAAAGAGGAAGGGGAAGCCGACAAGAAGCTCACGATGATTGCGAAGAAGTTCGTAAACACACGCGCGCTGCGGGCCGGCGCGAGCGGTTCAGAATAGCCGAGTGGGGCAGGCGGTTTCGCCTGCCCTGCGCGTAAGTAAGCGGTCCTGTGATAAGGGCTGTTTTAAAACTTTAAGGGGCGGAAGAAGAAATGACAAGAGAAGAATACGGGAAAGCCTACCAAAAAGGCTACAACCTGACTGTTCGGTTTCTAGTTTCACGCGGCCTGTCGTATGATTCGGCGCAGGAGACCGCTCAGGCGGCGTGGGCCAAGGGATGGGAGCGTCTCAGCCAACTGCGAGACTCGAATATGGTTTTGACGTGGATGAACAGTATTGCGCTGAATATTCATCGAAGCTACATCCGGCGGGAGCCATTGCTACAGACTTTGCCTGAGCTTTCGACCCCCCCGAAAATTAATCTGGCCGCTATCGATGTCCGGCGCATTCTGAAATGCTGCAAAGTCAACGATAAGTTGGTGCTTCAGCGCCATTATTTGGAAGGATATAAAGTCCAGGAAATCGCATCGGCCCAGGGCTGGACTGAGACGGCTGTGCGGATTCGTTTGCTGCGCGCTCGCCGGAGCGTAGGAAAACGGTTGGGCCGCAAAGTGGCGGATGCTCCCGGAACTGCACTCGCGCTGAAGCAGCGCGCCACGGTTCCAGCTTAATTCAATCTAATTGACAAGGAAGAAACAAACAATGAAATTCGTATTTGCAGGTTTAGTTTTAGCGTTATCACCCGTGTTGGTGTTTGGTGCTAAAGACAAAAGCGACTCAAGCGATAAACGCATCCGTGAGTCGGCGGCCGTTTTCAACGAAATTATGGGCGCTCCCGACAAAGGTATTCCTCAGGAAATCCTAGAAAAAGCTCAATGCGTTGGCATCGTACCAAGCTTAAAGCGCGCTGGCTTCATTGTTGGCGCCAAATATGGCAAAGGCGTATTGACCTGCCGGACAGGTACTAGTTGGAGCGCCCCTGCGACGATTCGAGTGGAAGGTGGCAGTTTTGGATTTCAGATCGGCGCCGGTGAGACCGACTTGGTTTTCATCGTAATGAACAAATCCGGGGAGGACAAACTGCTGCAGGATAAGTTCACGGTGGGCGGGGATGCCTCCGCCATGGCCGGTCCGGTCGGCCGATCGGCGGAAGCGCAGACCGATGCGATGATGCGGGCCGAGATCCTCTCTTACTCGCGGGCTCGCGGGCTGTTTGCCGGTATTTCACTCAACGGGTCTACGCTTCGTTCTGATAACGAAGATAATCAGGAAGTATATGGACGGCCTGTCACGATGCGGGAAATTTTGACAGGCGGTGTCCGGGGACCGGCTTCCGCCAGCGCTCTAACTGCGGCTCTAGCCCCGTATCTCACACCTCACCGCTAGTGGAGGTACGATTGCTCGAATACGGGCGGAGGTGAGATATGAGATCCAAACTAACCCTAGGGGTGTCGCTGTTCGCGATTTCCGTGTTCGCTTTGCAGGGGGACACCCTGCGGCTGCGTGATGGCCGGGTCCTCACGGGGACATTTCAGGGCGCCACGCGGAATGAGGTGCGTTTCCAGGTAGACGGTGGTCAAGTGGACCGCTACGATGTTGGCAGCATCGACAATCTCTCGTTTGGCAGTCCCGGATATGGTAATTCGAGCAACAGATCATACAATGACCAGCGCCCGGGTAACGACCAACGCTCGGTGCCATACAACAGCAATGACCGTTACCGCACCGGTAACGACCGGTACCCGGACAACACGCGGCAATATAGTCCAACCGGCGGAATAATTCCGGCTGGAACCATAATCGCCGTCCGCATGGTCGATGCGGTCGATTCGGATTCGACTCATGTCGGTGATACGTATCACGCGGCAGTGGATCAACCCGTGATCGTGAATGGGCAAACGGTGGCGCCGGCCGGCTCTGACGCGATGGTTCAGATTGTCAGGGTGCAGCAGGGCGGGCGTATCACTGGCCGGGAAGAGGTCACGCTAGCGCTGGCGAGTTTCCAGGCGAATGGCCGGACCTACAGCGTTAACACGAGCAACGAAGATGTTAGCTCAAGCTCGCGTGGCCGCCAGTCTGGCGAGGTAATCGGTGGCGGCGCCGCGTTGGGAGCGATTATTGGCGCAATCGCCGGCGGTGGTGAAGGCGCCGCAATTGGCGCGGCCAGTGGAGCGGCGCTCGGCACGGGCGCTCAAGTCCTGCGAGGACAACGAGTCAGAGTGCCGTCCGAAACCAGACTTCGCTTCACATTGACACACGATTTGAATCTCTAAATTTGGGAATTCCCCTGGTCATCTAAATGGCGGGACGGGCGAGAGCCTCCCCCGCCAATTTTTATTGACCCGGCGCTAACTCCTGCCACATCCTATCCCACCGTACCGGGTGAATTTTCCTCGTTATGCAAGAATTTTCGCGATTCCGCGAACATGCGACACGATATAAGGCCAAGGTGGTTAAATGCCGTAGATTTTCCATCGAAGTACAAATGGAATTATCAACTGCACGGTGGCTATTGCTGGCCGTTAGAATCGCTGTTGGTACCGGGCACTAATTCTGGACAGCGCCGCCGCATAATCCAACCGCGTCTCATTGTAGTTGACCCACTCGAAGGGATACGGCGGCACATTCGTGGCTTTGAAGCGCAGCACCAGGAATTCATCGAACTCCGGCGCGGCTTCAGCCCGAAGGCGGCGCTCCGCTTCATGGGCTTCTTGGAATGGATGAGGGAAGCCCTGTTTGCCGGTTGTTGGAAATGGTCGAACCCCTTCGTAGCCCACAGTGCTTGCCGCTTGGTTGATGCCGATAACCGCAACGCAGATCGGGCTTCCGCCACCACGCCTGAATTGAATTACTTGGTTCCGAAGATCGTTGATCACCCGGTCTATTTGCTTAATCATCGCCTTCGCCAGTACCTTGACCTCGAAGCCGATTTCTACAGTGGCGATTGCGCCACGGGCCACAAGGTAGCCGCTATCGGTTATGGGAATCTCACCCGGAATGACTTCGCCGAATGTCCCATCACCGCGCCGGGCCGCAACTCCACGTCGTTTGTTTTGGACATTCAGAACGCGATCTTTTCGGTTGATCGCCGTTTCGATCAGCTTCGGAGACCGGTTGATGTTGATGAGGTCTTCGTAAAGATGCATTGCAACAAAGTCGCCTTGACTCGAATCGCGATGCTTGTAGATTTTGCCTTCAAACAGCCGCCGGAATTCCGTTGGTAGCCGGTATTCGAGTGGCGCGGGCGTCTCCATCAAAAATGACCTCGGCTTCTATCGCGCCAACGAGGCGATGTTGACGCGCGGCGTTCGTAATCCGCTGTCGAGCAATCTTGACGTATGCCGGTTCGATTTCGTTGGCTATTGAATTTCTGCCTGTGATGATAGCAGCTTGCGAGGTTGATCCGGTACCCGCGAAGGGGTCTAAGACCGTATCGCCTGCAAAGGAAAACATCTTGATGAGGCGTTCGGCCACCGCTACCGGGAACGGCGCGGGGTGTCCGTCACGCGTGGACGCGCCTCGAAGATCGGACCAAATCGAGCGAAAACAAGTCTTCATTTCATCCCGCGAAAGCATCGAGAGTGCTTTTTGAAGAGGCGGAGTCGTCCTGTATTCGCCGCCCTTGCGAAGGAACAGAATGTACTCGATATCATTCTTGATGATTCCGCCAGGCTGATAGGGTTTGCCGTAAAAGCCCGCCCCGTTCCCTTCCGCTTCGGTAACGCCGTTGGCGATTTTGTTCCAAAGAATCGGCTGAAGGCAATCGAGGCCAAACCTTCGAGCGCGGACCTGGATATCCGAATGGAGAGGTACGACGTAATGGCGTCCGCCGCGCTTTCTCGGAATACAGACATCGCCTACCACGCAGCAAATTCGACCACCACCTACCAGGATGCGCGCGCACTCTCGCCAAACCCGGTCTAGCTCCGAAAGGAAATACTCGTAATTCTCGAAGTGGCCCATCTGATCGCCATTACCCGGTGCGTACTCCTTCAATGTCCAATAAGGCGGCGAAGTCACTACGAGATGGACCGAGGCGTCCGGTATCCAAGACAAGTCGCGGGCGTCTCCGAGGTGGAGCCGATGTGTGGTGCGGTGGTAGGGTTCCGGCCATGGCACCCCCCGGTAATAAGCGTTAGCCGCGAGTAGCGCCTGAAGGCCCTCGGGCGTGTTGTCTTCTGTTGGGAGCGCCGGAGAGAAGCGCTTGGCTTTCTTCGCCAATCCGAAGAGAGGATCTTGGAGCGGGTGCCCGTTTTTTTTGGCTCTTCTCAATGGCCCCTTATTTGGTACCGCCGTCCCGAAGACCGGCTCCGATATGCTGAGAGCAATTGTACCTTCGTGAATGGGCCTCTCGCTCATGATCTCTGATCATATCGACGCGATAGAACCGGATTTCGATAGCGGCCAGAACCAATTTGCAATTTTTTGTATAAGCCCACAAGTTCGCTTTTTAGACCTTTTTCTAAGTAGAATGGGCGACACACCCTCTGCCGAATCGCCCGTATCCTATGAATTCTTGAAGCACCCGTCGGGATCGCCATCTGCTGAATTATGAATCAGTCAGTACATCGCCTCTTTAGCTGCACGTATTTCCTATCCCCACCAAGGTGCTGCGCTTGCCCGTAGTCCGCCATCCGCCCGAACTCCCTCCGAGCTCATCGGCCCACGTAATTCTCGTTATGCAAGAATTTTTTGCGATTCCGCGAAACATGCGATACGATATAAGGTCAAACTGCTTAAATGCCGCAGATCTTCCATCGAAGTACGAATACCCTTTCAAAGGTAAGTATCTTCGGGGGCGCCATCCTCGCGGGCTGCATCCTGGCCGGCGCATATGCGCTGGATCGCGGGGCCTTTACCACCGACGTTGCCGTCGTGAAAGAGCAGCCGGTTCCTTTTAGCCACAAGCACCACGTCACAGACGACGGCATCGACTGCCGGTACTGCCATACCTCAGTCGAGACCTCTCATTTTGCCGGATTGCCGGCCACCGAGATTTGCATGAGCTGCCATTCTCAGATCTGGTCGAACGCGGCGCTTCTGGAACCCGTGCGCGCAAGCTGGCGGACTGGCGAGTCGCTGGAGTGGACGCGGGTCCACGATCTGCCCGAGTTCGTTTATTTCAATCACAGCATTCACATCAACAAAGGCGTTGGATGCGCCACCTGCCACGGCCGCGTCGATAAAATGCCGCTGATGTTCAAGGCTAATACGCTGAACATGAACTGGTGTCTCGAATGCCACCGCCAGCCCGAAAAATACTTAAGGCCCAAGGAAGAAGTGTTCAACATGGCGTACCAGCCGCCCACGAATCAGCTAGAGTTCGGCCGCGAACTGGTGAAAAAATATCATGTCCAGAGTCTGACCGATTGCTACACGTGCCACCGATGACACCTACTCTCGACCTCGATAAATTGCGCGACCGTCTGGCGAGCGCTCAAGGACCGCAGTACTGGCGGAGCCTGGAGGAAATCGCGGAAACCGATGAGTTTCAGAAATTCCTCGAGGACGAATTCCCGAATCGCGCGCCAGACTGGTTGGAACCTGCGAATCGCCGCACGTTCTTAAAAGTGATGGGCGCATCGATGGCGCTGGCTGGCTTGGCCGCTTGCACCAAACAGCCCAAGGAGACCATCGTCCCATACGTGCGGCAGCCGGAAGAATTCATTCCCGGTAAGCCGCTATTCTTTGCGACCGCGATGCCGATGGGCGGCGTCGCCACCGGTCTGCTGGTCGAGAGTCATCTCGGACGTCCCACCAAGGTCGAAGGCAACCCCGATCATCCGGGCAGCCTGGGCGCTTCGGATTACTTCAACCAGGCCTCGGTACTCACGCTGTATGATCCGGACCGCTCGCAGGTGGCGATCAATCGGGGCCGCATCAGCAGTTGGGTTGGGTTCCAGGCGGCTCTAACGACGGAGCGCGAGCGCGCGAATCTGAACAAGGGCGCGGGGTTCCGGATTCTGACTGAGACGGTGATCTCTCCGACCGCCGGCAGTCAGCTTAAGGACTTGTTAAAGCAATTGCCGGGAGCGAAGTGGCACCAATGGGAGCCGATGTTCCGCCACTCCGCCTTTGCGGGCGCGCAAGCGGCGTTCGGACGTCCGGTCAATACCATCTATCATTTCGACAAAGCGGACGTGATCGTATCGCTGGACGCGGATTTCCTGTCGTGTGGGCCGGGCAATCTGCGGTACGCGCGCGAGTTTTCGGACCGCCGGCGCGTTCTGACCAACGAGACCAAGCAGAACGTCCCCAAAGAAGACCAGCAGGAAGGGTATCAGCCGGGTCCCGATGCTCCTTATCGCAATCAGGCAGCGACGCATACCGAGGCAGACACCAGCCCCGGGCAGTCGGTGATCCGCGCTCAAGCGCAAGGTGTCCCACGGGGTCAGACCAGTCTCAACCGCATGTATATGATCGAGTCCGCGCCCTCTCCGACCGGAGGCATGGCGGATCACCGCTGGGCGCTGAAGCCGAGTGAGATCGAGGGCGTCGCGTGGCAGTTGGCGGCGGCGCTGGGTGTAGCGGGCGCTGCCTCGACTGGAACTACGTTCCAGGCGATTCCAGCCATCGCGAAGGACCTGCAAGCGAACCGCGGCCGTAGCATCGTCATCGCGGGACAGCATCAACCCGCCGCGGTCCACGCGCTGGCTCACGCCATGAACCAGGCGCTTGGCAACGCGGGCCAGACCGTTACCTACACCGAACCGATCGAAGCCAATCCGGTGGATCAACTTCAGTCATTACGCGATCTCATCGGCGATCTGAACGCCGGGAAAGTGGATACGCTGCTGATCCTGGGCGGCAATCCGGTCTATACGGCGCCCGCAGATCTGGGGTTTGCCGATGCGCTGAAAAAGGCCAAGCTGCGATTCCACATGGCGCTCTATAATAACGAAACCTCGGAGTTGTGCCACTGGCATTTGCCGGAAGCGCATTACCTGGAATCCTGGAGCGACACGCGCGCCTACGACGGAACGGTCACTTTTATCCAGCCGTTGATCGCGCCTCTGTACGCCGGAAAAACTATTCATGAGGTCTTGACCGTGCTGGGAGGCCAATCCGAACAGTCGCCTCACGATACCGTCCGCCAGAACTGGCAAGGCAACCGCACGGACGCCGATTTCGACGTCTTCTGGCAGACCGCGTTGCACAACGGCATTGTTCCGAACACGACGGTAGCGGCAGTGAATGTAACTGCCAAGGCTCCCGCGCCTGCCAACCGGCCCGCGGCACAAGGTGTCGAGATTGCGTTCCGGCCCGATCCTACGATCTGGGATGGAACGTTCTCGAACAACGCCTGGCTGCAGGAGTGTCCGAAGCCTGAAACCAAAGTGGTTTGGGACAACGCGGTTTGGATCAGTCCGGCCACGGCTCAGCGCTTGGGGATCGGCACCAACGATGAGTTGGAGCTCAAGTATCAGGGCCGCACCGTCAAGGGCGTCGCGTGGATTCTTCCTGGTCAAGTGAACGATGCGGTGACGGTGCACTTCGGGTATGGGCGGACGCGCGGCGGCAAGGTCTGCGAGAACATCGGATTCAACGCCTACGCATTGCAGACCGCGGACCAGATGGGCGCGGGCAGCGGGCTGGAAATCCGCAAGACCGGCGGCAAGCATCTTCTCGCGGCCACCCAGCATACGCAGACCATGGAAGAGCGCGAGCCGGTGAAGATCGCCACGCTCGAAGAGTACAAGAAGAATCCGGGCTTTCCGACCGAAGAAGACAAGCCGATTCCGAAGTTCATGACCCTGTATCCGGATTATCGCTATGAAGGATACAAGTGGGGCATGACCATCGACCAGAATGCTTGCGTGGGCTGCAGCGCCTGCGTGATCGCTTGCCAGGCGGAGAACAACATTTCCGTCGTGGGTGCGGACCAGGTCTCAAAAGGCCGGCACATGCATTGGATTCGCGTGGACCGCTATTTCAAAGGAAGCCTGGACGATCCCGAGCTGTATTTCCAGCCGGTCCCTTGCATGCAGTGTGAAAACGCTCCGTGCGAACTGGTATGCCCGGTGGCGGCCACGGTGCACAGCGGCGAAGGCATCAACCAGATGATCTATAACCGGTGTGTGGGCACCCGATACTGCTCGAACAACTGTCCTTATAAGGTCAGGCGGTTCAATTATTTCCTATATGCGGATTGGGATACACAAAGCCTCTTTCCAATGCGTAACCCGGATGTGACGGTGCGCAGCCGCGGCGTCATGGAGAAGTGCACCTACTGCATCCAGCGCATCAACGAAGTGAAGATCGATGCCGAAAAAGAGAACCGGCGAGTACGCGACGGCGAGATCGTCCCCGCCTGCGCGCAGGCTTGTCCCACCCAGGCGATTGCCTTCGGTGATATCAACGATCCCAAGAGCAAGGTCGCTCAACTGAAAGTGCAGATGCGAAACTACAGTCTGCTGGAAGACCTGAATACCCGGCCGCGGACTACCTATCTGGCGCGCTTGAGGAACCCGAATCCCGAGATCGAGAGAGGTTGAAATCTTGAAAATCGAGGAATTAGACAAGCCAGCGATTGACCCGGGTCCTAATAAGATTGTCGGGCCGGGTTTCACCTTCGAGACGGTCACCGACAAGATTGCCGATGTCTCGCTACGGCCGCTGAAGCGCACGCCCTGGCAGTGGTTCGCCGGCTTGGCAATCGCTTTCATGCTGATGCAGGGGCTGCTATTTGGAGCGGCTTGGCTGCTGTACAGAGGAGTCGGGGTGTGGGGAATCATGGTACCGGTCGCGTGGGGATTCGCGATCGTCAACTTCGTGTGGTGGATCGGTATCGGCCACGCGGGCACTCTGATCTCGGCCATTCTGCTGTTGCTCAAGCAGGATTGGCGGACTTCGATCAATCGATTTGCGGAGGCGATGACGCTATTTGCCGTCGCTCAGGCCGGCATGTTTCCGATTCTGCACCTTGGCCGGCCCTGGCTGTTCTATTGGCTGATGCCTTACCCCAACTCAATGTGGCTGTGGCCGCAACCGCGCAGCCCGCTGATCTGGGACGTCTTTGCGGTTTCGACTTACCTGACGGTTTCACTGCTGTTCTGGTATGTCGGACTGATACCCGATCTGGCATCGATGCGCGACCGGGCGATGCCTTTGTGGAAGAAAAGAGTGTACGGAATATTCGCGCTGGGCTGGCGCGGGTCGGCGCGGCATTGGGCGCGCTATCAGATGGCGTACCTGCTGCTCGGTGGCTTGGCAACGCCTTTGGTCGTCTCTGTGCACACCGTCGTGAGCTTCGACTTCGCCATCAGCATTCTGCCTGGCTGGCACACCACGATATTTCCGCCGTACTTTGTGGCTGGCGCTATCTATTCCGGCTTCGCGATGGTGCTCACGCTCGCGATTCCGATGCGGAAATGGTTCCACCTCGAAGACATCATCACCATGCGGCATCTGGACTGCATGGCCAAGGTGATGCTCGGCGTCGGTTTAATAGTCGCGTATGGCTACGCAATGGAGGCCTTCATCGCCTGGTATAGCGGCAACTTCTACGAACGGTTCATGTACGCGAATCGTGCATGGCTGGGTCCTTACAGTTACTTCTTCTGGGCGCTGATTCTGTGCAATATTCTCACTCCCCAATTATTATGGATGCAGTCGTGGCGGCAGCACATTCCCAAATTGTTCGCGGTATCGCTGGTGGTGAACGTAGGCATGTGGCTGGAGCGGTTCGTGATCGTCATCACCAGCTTGCATCGCGATTGGCTGCCATCATCCTGGGGAGTGTATTTTCCGACCGTCTGGGATTGGGCCGTCTTCATGGGTACGATCGGTTTCTTCCTCACGTTGATGTTCCTGTTCGTGAAGGTTCTGCCGGCGATTTCGATCTTCGAAATGCGCGAGGTGCTGCATCATCTGCACCTGCATCCACATCCGCACGGGTCGCCAGCGCCGAACCCAAGCTTATCGCCGAGCCATGGAGACTAATATGAGAGGCGATCATCTGAGTGGAGTAGGCGGTTTCGCCTGCCACCCCGCGCTAGACCAAGGCCAAAGCCAAAGCTCCTCAGACTCCACCAGCCCGGCCGAAACGGGATTGCGTTCAATGTACCGGCCGATCTTATCGAGTTCCTTCCTATGCCGAACCCAATGATCGTAGGATTCGAACTGCCAGAACGGCTGCCCGGTTCGTCCAAGCAACTGGTTGGCGCGGCGCGCGGAGGAGCCTTTCAGCCAGCGCATAATGATGGGCAAATCCACATGGGGCAGTATCAACAGGTGCACGTGATTCGGCATGATCGCCCAGGCATCGAGGTCATAAAAGTGCCTTTCTTTTTCTCCGATTTGAATTGTTTCGGTCACGATACCCGCGATGCGAGGATCTTCCAGCCAGCGCGGGCCACTACAACAGCGGTCCAAGGCTCTATCTGCTGCGACGAAGGCGTGGCCGGGCGTAAGATATCTATCGGTGCGTTTGCAGACGGGGAGGCTTCCATACAAGCGCCACGTGACGAAAATGTAGACGCTTTCGGGTTGGACGTGCGGCAAGCGGCGGCGGTATTCGAGCATAAAGAACTGGCAGGCGAAACCGCCTGCTCCACTCTGCAAGTGTGTTCGAGCGCGGGGGCCTCTCTTCATGAGTGAAAGCTTTTGGGATCGACACGGCTTACACGGCGTCATGGCAGAGTTTACTGAGCCCGAGCAACTCGTCGCGGCCGCGCAGCGTGCTTACAGTGCTGGATACCGCAAAATGGACGCCTACTCGCCGCTTCCGGTGGATGGCTTAGCGGAAGCAATCGGCTTCACTCGCACTTGGGTCGCGCCATCGGTCCTGGTTGGCGGCATTCTCGGCTGCTGCGGCGGATTTGGACTCCTGTACTGGATCACCGAGATCGCTTACGCGCACAACGTCGCGGGGCGTCCCATGAATAGCTGGCCCGCTTATATTCCCGTGACGTTCGAGTGCACGGTGTTGCTGGCATCGCTCACCGCAGTCTTCGGAATGCTGGCCATGAACGGCTTGCCTCAGCCGTACCATCCCGTGTTCAACAATCCGACATTCTCCGAGCGAGCTTCGATCGATCGCTTTTTCCTGTGCATCGAGGCAAACGACCCGCAGTTCGATCTTGCAAAGACGAAAGCGTTTTTATCCGAGATGAATCCTCTCGAGGTGGCCGAAGTTGAGAAGTAGCGCGCCAATTTTTATTCTCGCGTTGGCTGTGGCATCCACCGCGTGCCGCCAGGACATGCACAACCAGCCGAAGTATAAGCCGCTGCATGAAAGCCAATTTTTCGGCGACCACCGCTCAGCGCGCCCTCAGGTGGAAGGAACAATAGCGCGAGGGCATCTCCGAGTGGACCTGGCCCGTTATACAGGCAAAGCCGGCGAGAACGACGTGACCGCGTTTCCGTTTCCGATCACACGCGACGACTTGACGCGTGGACAGGATCGATTCAACATCTACTGCACGCCGTGCCACGGCCGTCTGGGCGATGGCAACGGTTTGGTGGTCAAGCGTGGATTCCGGCAGCCGCCGTCGTATCATATACAGCGGCTCAAAGACGCTCCCGTCGGGCACTTCTTCGATGTAGCCACCAACGGCTTCGGCGCAATGCCGAGTTATGCCTCCCGTGTGACGCCCGACGACCGATGGCGCATCATTGCCTACATTCGAGCGCTCCAATTTGCCGAGGGCGCGGGCATGGCGGAGGTTCCCGCCGATGAGAAACAGAAACTGGACGCGAATCCCCAGCAGAATCCACCCCAGGGACAAGTGACCAATGCGCCGCCAGCCAACCCGGCCGCTCCACCCAAGCCCGATCAGGAGAAAAAACAGTGAATCCAAGCGAGCCATTGCGGCTGGACATAGAACGCATCCAACGCATGGCGCTGCTGGTGGGAATCGTTGGCTTGGCGGTGTGCCTGATCGAGTTGTTCGTCGATCGTTATCAATTCTTTCAGTCTTACCTGTTCGCGTTTTTATTCTGGAATGCATTATCGATTGGCAGCCTCGGCATCTATCTAATGCACAACGTAGTGGGCGGCAACTGGGGCGTCGTCATCCGGCGCTTCGTTGAGTCGGGATCGAAAACCTTTCCTCTCACCCTCGCCTTCCTGCTGCCGATTCTGATTTTCGCGATTCCTACACTGTATGTGTGGGCACGTCCCGAAGGGCAGCACGATGCGCATATTCAGTTGAAGGCCGCGTACCTGAACGTGCCCTTCTTTATTGGGCGCGCGCTGTTCTATTTCGCTTTTTGGATACTGGTCTCGCTGCGGTTGTCGCGGATCTCGAATGAACAGGATCGGACGGGCAATCCTTTGTTAGCCGAACGCATGCGAGCATTCAGCGCGCCCAGCCTGCTGGTATTTGTGTTTGTCGCGACGTTCGCGTTTTTCGACTGGATCATGTCGCTCGAGCCGCACTGGTTCTCGACTGTTTACGGAGCGATGTTCCTGGTCGGACAGATGCTCGAGACTTTCGCATTTGCGATCGCGCTGCTGGTGATTTTATCCAAGCGCAAGCCGTTCGCCGGCATTGTCAAGATTCAGCACTATCACGATCTGGGAAACCTGATGCTGTGCTTCACAATGTTGTGGGCATACCTGTCGCTCTCCCAGTTCCTGATCATTTGGGCCGGCAACCTGCCTGAGGAGATTCCCTGGTACATCCGCCGGTTCACGGGCGGATGGGGAGTGCTGGGCGTGATCATCGGCGTTTTCCATTTTTGCGTGCCATTCGTGCTGCTGCTCATGCGGTTTATCAAGAAGGATCCGAGGCTGCTCTACAAGGTTGCCATTTACATGATCGCCATCCGTTTCCTGGACGTTTTCTGGATTGTCGAGCCGGCTTTCCGGCAGCGCCAATTCTGGATTCACTGGATGGACATTGTCGCCCCGATCGGAATGGGGGGAGTTTGGATCTGGGCGTTTCTAGCGCATCTGAAGGCGCGGCCATTGCTGCCGTTGCACGATCCGCGGCTCGGCTATCAGCCGCTGGAGAGCGAGGTTTAGCGATTATGGACCACGCCATCGAGCAAAACACGAACGGATCGGGCAGCGGCCACGAGCACCGTGAAGCGAACCTCAGCCTTATTGTTTGGAGCGCCGTCGGGCTGGCTGTGGCCACCGTGATCATCATGGCCCTGATCTGGGGCATGTTCAACATCCTCAAAAAGACCGATGAAACCGAGGCCGCCGAACAGCAATCATCGCCGCTCGCGATTCATGGCCAACTGCCTCCCGAGCCGCGCTTGCAAGTGAGGCCCTATGAGGAGCTGCAGGTTCTGCGCGCCCGCGAAGACGATGTGTTGAGCAATTACGGCTGGCAGGATCAGAAGAACGGTATCGTGCATATTCCGATCGACAAGGCGATGGATATTGTCGCGCAACGCGGGCCGTACGGCGGCAAGCTCGAGCCGCAAAAAAATGTGAAAAGCGGAGCGCCGAAATGAAGGCGAACAAGCTAAAGCATGTTCTACTCTGGCTGCTTCCGTGGTCTGCGTTTGCCCAGCCCATGCTGCCCGCCGGCCAGCAGCCCGGCATGTTAAAAAAGGTGCGTTTCGATCAAAACCTGAACGCTCAAACGCCGCTCGAGACCACTTTCAAGAACGAAGCCGGCGCCACCGTCCGCTTCGGCCAATACTTCAAACAGAAGCCCGTAATCCTGGCCTTGGTGTATTACCAGTGCCCCATGCTCTGTAATCTTGAGTTAAACGGGCTCGCCCAGGCGATGCGCAAGATCTCGCTCAGCGCGGGCGACGATTTCGAGGTCGTCACGGTGAGTTTCGATCCACTCGAAACGCCTCCCTTGGCGATGGCGAAGAAGGATACGTACCTTGAAAAGTACACCCGGCCCCACGCCGTCGAAGGCTGGCACTTTCTGACCGGCAAGGAGGAGAATATCCGAAAACTGGCCGATTCGGTCGGGTTCCACTACACTTACGACCCGATCAGCAAACAGTTCGCTCACGCCAGCGGAATCGTGGTACTGACCCCGGAAGGCAAGATCTCGCGGTATTTCTACGGCATCGAGTACAAGCCGCAGGATCTGCGGTTGGGCTTGGTGGAAGCGTCTAATAATAAAATCGGAACTCCGGTGGATCAACTGCTCTTATTTTGTTTCCACTACGATCCTAGAAGCGGAAAATACGGGTTGCTGATTGCCAACGTTTTGCGTGTCGCGGCTACGGCTACCGCGCTCAGCCTGTTCACGTTTTTGTTCGTAATGTTTCGTCGAGAACGGCGCGAAGGGGACAAGCTACGGGATGCCCCACACGAGATTTAGCATGTTTCTTTCTTTCGAACTGCCATTCTTTCCTGTCGCGGCTTCGACCAATGCGACGCAGGTGGATGCTATCTACGCCTTTCTGGTGGCGGTCAGCGGCATAATGACGCTGCTGATCTTTGTGGCCGTGTTGGCGTTTGCGATCAAGTACAAGCGCAAGTCCGATCGCGAGATCCCCAAGCCGATGCACGGTTCGCTTCGGCTTGAAATCGCATGGTCGGTGCTTCCGTTCCTGGTGATGCTCATCATGTTTTTTTGGGGCGCCAAAGTATACTTCGACAACGCCATACCCCCGGCGAACGCCATGGACGTTTACGTCGTCGGTAAACAGTGGATGTGGAAGGTGCAATATCCCGACGGGCAGCGTGAGATTAACGAGTTGCATGTGCCGGTTGGCCAGCCCGTAAAGCTGACAATGTCGTCCGAAGATGTCATCCACAGCTTCTTTATTCCGGCGTTCCGTGTCAAGCACGATGTCGTGCCCGGCCGTCCCAACTACCTGTGGTTCACTGCCACCAAGCCAGGCCGCTATCATCTGTTTTGCGCTGAATACTGCGGCACGGAACACTCCGGCATGATCGGGTGGGTGACGGTCATGAATCCGGCGGACTACGAAAATTGGCTGTCGGGCGGAGGCGCGGAAGGGTCGATGGCCTCGCAGGGCGAGAAGTTGTTTCAGCAGATGGGATGCAGCACCTGTCATCTGCTCGACGAGCAAGGGCGCTGCCCGATTATGCGCGGAGTGTACGGATCGAGGGTGCTCCTGCAGGACGGCCGCACGGTGCTGGCGGATGACGCCTACATCCGGGAATCGATCCTGAATCCGAATGCGAAGATAGTATCCGGCTTCAAATCGGATGTGATGCCAACCTTCCAGGGCCAGATCAGCGAGGAGGGAATCCTGCAATTGATCGTATATATCAAGTCGCTCGCAACCAAGAAGACCGGCGTCATCGGAACGGCGCAAACGGGCGCCGGAACCGGCCGGCCGGTAACTGGAGGCGTGGGCGGATTGTCAAACGAAGGGACGGACATGACTCCGATTCCGGGCCGGCCTGGAGCCACCAATCAGGCCGTACGCCGGAACGCAAGAACGGACGGTAAAAAATGAGTACAACGCTTCAAGCTCCCATTGCCGTTGAAAAACCGAATTATCTAAACGAAGAGTACGGCTGGAAGTCGTGGCTTTTCACCACCGATCATAAGCGCATCGCGATTCTGTATCTGATCTCGATCACGCTGTTTTTCTTTATCGGCGGCTTCTTCGCTGTCCTGATGCGGATCGAACTGCTGACCCCGGCCGGCGATCTGGTGAATTCCGACACATACAACAAGTTTTTCACCATGCATGGGGTCATCATGGTCTTCTTCTTCCTGGTCCCCTCGATTCCGGCCACGCTAGGAAATTTTTTGGTACCGATGATGATCGGGGCAAAAGACCTGGCCTTCCCGCGAATCAACCTGTTGAGCTGGTATATCTACATCGTCGGTGGGGTGTTCGCGCTGACGGCCGCGGCCCTGGGCGGAGTGGACACTGGCTGGACCTTCTACACGCCTTTCAGCAGTACTTATTCGAACACCTTCGTTATCACGGCCGCCACCGGCGTGTTCATTTCTGGCTTTTCGTCCATTCTTACCGGATTGAACTTCATCGTCACCATTCACAAGATGCGCGCTCCGGGGATGACATGGGGCCGCTTACCCCTTTTCGTCTGGTCGCATTACGCCACGTCGTTGATTCAGGTGCTCGGAACGCCGGTGGTTGCGATTACGATCGCGCTGCTATGTCTGGAACGCTTGTTCCACGTGGGGATCTTCGACCCCGCGGTAGGCGGCGATCCGGTATTGTTCCAGCACATGTTTTGGTTTTACTCGCACCCGGCAGTCTACATCATGATTCTTCCCGGTATGGGCGTGATCAGCGAGATCGTGCCCTGCTTCTCGCGCAAGGGCATCTTCGGTTATAGCTTCATTGCCGGCTCCAGCATCGCGATTGCGGTCCTCGGATTCCTGGTATGGGGCCATCACTTATTCGTTACTGGACAATCCATGTACGCCAGCATGGTGTTCTCGGTCCTGAGCTTCTTCGTAGCCGTGCCGTCCGCGATCAAAGTGTTCAATTGGACGGCTACGATGTACCGGGGATCGATCTCGTTCGAAACCCCGATGCTGTATGCGTTCGGCTTCATCGGCCTGTTCACGATCGGCGGCCTGACCGGACTGTTCCTGGCAACGCTGCCCATCGACGTCCATGTGACCGACACCTATTTCATTGTCGCTCACTTCCATTACGTGATGGTCGGCGGAATGGTGATGGCGTACATGGGTGGCATCCACTTCTGGTGGCCGAAGATGACGGGCAGAATGTATCCGGAAGCGCTGGCGAAATTTGCCGCTCTAGTAGTTTTTGTGGGCTTCAACCTCACGTTTTTCCCGCAATTCGTCGCTGGTTACCTTGGCCAGCCCCGGCGCTATCATGCCTACGCTCCGGAGTTTCAGGTATGGAACGTTATGTCGTCGGCAGGCGCTTCCATCCTGGCCATCGGCTACCTGCTACCGCTGATCTATTTGCTGTGGTCGCTGAAATACGGCCCGAAGGCGGGTAACAATCCGTGGCGCGCGAAGGGCCTGGAATGGGAGACCACTTCGCCTCCGCCGAAATTCAATTTCGACAAAACCCCCATCGTGACCGAAGACGCGTACGCCTATTCCCACCAAAAGGAGATCGAAGTTGGCTGACACGCACGCGGCGGTGTTGGAGCATTCACCCGATCTTCAGCACCATTTCGACGACATGCCCCAGCAGTTCGATTCGTCGACGCTGGGCATGTGGGTCTTCCTGCTGACTGAAATCATGTTCTTCGGCGGGATGTTCGCGGCGTACACCATCTATCGCGGGATGTATCCTGGGGCGTTCGCGAGTACGAGTCACCACATGGACACGTGGCTCGGAGCGGTGAACACGGCCGTGCTGATTTGCAGCAGTTTGACCATGGCCCTGGCGGTACGGTCGGCCCAGATTGGAGCGCGTAAGCTGCTTATCTGGATGTTGGTGCTAACGATGTTTTTTGGTCTGATCTTCCTGGGCATCAAGGGCGTCGAGTATTACCACAAGTATGTCGAGCATCTCATACCGGGCCCGGGCTTCCAGTATGAAGCCGATCCAAAATACTTTCATCAGGCGCAGATCCTGTTCTTCCTGTATTTTGCAATGACAGGTTTTCACGCGCTGCACATGATCGTGGGCGTAGGAATCCTCACGACGCTGCTGGTAATGGCGATCCGGAATCGTTTCAGCCCGGCTTGGTACACGCCCGTCGAGATCAGCGGCCTGTATTGGCATTTTGTCGATATTGTCTGGATCTTCCTATTCCCGCTGCTGTATTTGATAGGACTGCACGCGCACCCGTAATACACAAAGTCATGACACACCAAGTCGTTCCTGTTCGAATCTACGTCACCATCTGGCTGGTCCTTATTGTCCTGACGTTCACGACGTGGGGAGTCGCCTATATCGACATGGGGTCATTCAATATTGTCGTGGCCATCACCATAGCCGTGATCAAGATGCTGCTGGTGATCATCTGGTTCATGCACGTGAAGCAGGCCGACAACCTGACCCGGTTGTTCGTGGTCGCGGGATTCTTCTGGATGGCGATCCTGATCTTCGTGACCCTGAGCGACTATCACAGCCGCGACTGGCTGCCGCTGCCCCACATGTGGTAGCGTTTTGGAAGCAGGCTTCCGGCAGGCCGTGGATCACCAAGCTGTGTTTCTCGGGGACGACGTGATAATAAGAGACCGCGAAATCCTAGGCGGCACACCCGTATTCCGAGGTTCTGGATTACCTGGAAAGCGGAGATACTCTGGACGACTTCCTTGGCTCCTGCTCAGGACACGAAGCGTGTAACGCAACATGGCCTCAAGTCTCCGCGTGGGGCATGCTTCTAGCTTGCCCCTTTGGAGGGCAGGTCGGAAACCTGCCCACGGCGAGTTCAGATGATCTGGATGATGCTTTTAATCCCGCACGCGAACTTGTGCGAGCCTGTCGTGCCTGTCGCGTAGGATAGGTGAGAGCGCTGCTTCAATCTCGGGTGTGATCGGAGCTGCTTCGTCAAGGTCTTTATCGAAGCCAGCGGCGTGACGATATTCCACCCCTACCGGTTCTACGGCTTTCACGATTCCACGACCCTGCTCTATTCCGCGTCCTTTTCTGCCTCTTCGCCGTGCTCTACGATCGATCCGCTCTTGAACAGAATATCCTGGAGCGTGATCTGCCATTTCGGTTTCTTGCGCAGCAGGAATTCGAGATCCATTCCGAAGTGCTTGAACTCTTCCTTTTGAGCGTTCTCCATGATCGCGCGCGCGGTGGAATCTTTTTCGACAGAGATCCGCTGCTCGTACCAGTTGATCGCTTCGGCCTCTTCGATGAGAGAGGAAATCATGCGGGCGAAGGTGCGAGTTTCCTTGGACAACTCGTCAGGCGGTTCGTGATATTGTTGGAATCCCATTATCTTACCTTCTCAATTTAACCCACCCAGCTAGAATGAAGGCGTGGAGCAGCCGGAAGGTGTGCGGGCCTCGCTTGAGGAATTTATCGAAGCCGCCCGGGCGCAAGGGGCGTCCGACGAGTTTCTGGTTGCCATGCTCGAGCGGCGCGGATGGCCGCAAAAAGAGATCTATCGCACGTTCGGCGATTTGTATGAGCGCCTCACCGGAATACCGGCGCCTATCCGGCGCGGCGGTCCGGGCGAGGCTGCGCGCGACGCGTTCCTGTATCTGCTCTCCTTTGGGACGCTGAGCACGTGGGCTTGCGCGCTCGGCTCACTCTTTTTCACGCTGATCGAGCGCTGGTTTCCCGACCCGGTCGTCAACCGGCTGTATGGCAATCTGAATACAGAATTGTCGGGTGAAATGGCCAGCCTGATAATAGCCTTTCCCATCTACCTGTTCACCACGCGATTCATCATCCGCGATGTAAGTGCCCACCCTGAGAAGCAGGAATCCGCCGTTCGCAAATGGCTGACTTACATTGCGCTGTTGATCGCCGCTGGCGTGGTGATCGGAGATCTGATCACGTTCCTGGCGTACTTTCTGCGAGGCGAATTGACGCCTCGGTTCGTATTCAAGGTGATAACAGTGCTGTTGATCGCGGGCGGCGTGTTCTGGTATTACCTGCTTTCCTTGCAGAATCCGAGGAGCAGCCAACGTGGATAGAAATACTGCGTTTGCGTCCACCGCGATCGCGGCAATCAGTGTCGCTATCGTGCTCGGCTTTTGGAATATCGGGTCACCGGGCAATCAGCGTGAAATTAGCACGGACCAGCGCCGCGGCGAGGATCTGCAGCGGATCGCGAACGCGCTAAACCACCACTACTCTCTGAGGAACCATACGCTTCCAGCAAGCCTATCGGAGGTCCAGCCTGTCGGGCCGTACCTTCGACTCAAAGATCCCGTGACGCAAGTGGTGTACGATTACCGGGCGCTGGCTGGTTCGGAGTATCGGATTTGCGCCAATTTCTCGACGGACACGACCAGGGACGAGAATCTGCCTGCACAGAACTCGGCGCCGCTATTCGCTAAACATCCGCGTGGACGGCAATGCTTCACCCTGGATGCAACGCAAGCGGCGCCGGCTGGCTTTCCCTAGCGGAAGTTTCCTAGCACGTTAAAGTCGTAGACACCAAATGCATTGAAAGTAAGAGGGTTGTTGCGCCCATCTGTGTACCTCAGTCAAAGAAAGTACTCCATAATGATCTCATCGTCCTCCTGCTCGCCAATCCGGACTTGTCGAGTCAACCGGCCGCACTCGCGAAATCCCAATTTCTTATAAAAGAACTGCGCGGGAACGTTGGAAGAACGCACCTGAATCACGAGCTTCAAAAAGTCGCGTCTGAGTGCAAAAACAACCGTACTTTGGAAGAGTGCTTCACCAATGCCTCTGCGCCGCCATTCGGGTCTCAAGAACGTACCGATTTGACCGACGTGGGCTATCGAATCCAGCGTCGGGGCCCAAAGCTCCAAAGCCTGATAGCCGATGATCGCTTGCCGCCCGGTTTCAGCGACGTGGATCGCTTCTCGCGCCGACAGCGAAGCCAAATGTTGTCGTTGCTGATCGGCGGACCAAGGTCTGTTGATCGCGGTGTAGATCCGTTCCGACGCGATTCCCTTAAGGATGGCGATGATCGCCTCGGCATCTGCCTCGGTCGCTTTGCGAATAACGAATGGGACGCCTTCCTTGGACGTTCGGTTCACCATCAGAGAGATTAGCTCGAATCGCGAACAAATCGTGAATCATCCGGAAGTGATGTTCACGTCCGGCATCGCGACAACTGATAATCCGCCGAAAATCGTCAAGGGTCGAGAAAACGGCGCGCCGACGAACACTCGCCTGATTCTTCGCCCAATCCAGGACGGGAGAGCCCGCGGAACACGTTAGCGATTTCTGAAACCGCGTGCAAAGCTAAGCGGGCACATTACTTAAACCCGGAGCTACTTATTCGTGTTCAGGACCTGAGCGGATACCCGGCCGGCGAACCCACGGTCGAACGTTACCAGAGTAAGTCCGCTCCTCTGCGCGAATGCTGTTAAATAGGAGTCCGCCCAGTCTTTGGGTCCAGCAAGATTTAATCGGGCAAGCCTTCGGAAATCCGCCTCGACATCTGCCGGCTCACCGAGAAATGCCACCCGGCTATCCGTAAACCAAAGATCATAGGCTTGCCAAGCCTCCGTTTGAGTCAAAGCTTCATCGGGAGTCATTACAGCCGCTTGGGACAGTAAGCGAAGGAAACTAAGTTGAGTGATGCGGCAGAAGAACAAACGCGCGTCGTCATCCACGCTGGAAAGCCAACGCACTGCGAGCCGATGATGTTTATGGCCGGAATGAGTGAGGGCGATCCAGACGTTAACGTCAGGGAAAAGGGATGGCCTGGTAGATCTTTTCATTGTCTAAATCGACCGACCCGGGCCGTTTCGAACGAATAATCGGAAGCTTCACGCGATGAGATTTCTTACGAGGTCCCGTCAGAATCGTTTCCACGCCTTGCAAGATGACTTCATTCATCGAGCAATCCTGGTCCGCGGCTCGCTTTCGAAGCTTTTCGTACGTGGTATTCGGAATATCCACCGTCGTCCTGGTGTAGGATTTATGCATTCAACACGCCCGCCATAATTATGGCACGAATATCGGCGCTACTTCACCTTCTTGATTTCTTCAATCAAGGCGGGCACGACCTCAAAAAGATCGCCCACAATGCCGTAATCGGCCACCTCGAAGATGGGCGCGTTCGAGTCCTTGTTGATCGCGACAATCGTCTTGGCGCCCTTCATCCCAACCAGGTGCTGAATCGCGCCCGAGATCCCTACCGCCATGTACACCTTGGGAGAAACGGTCTGCCCGGAGCTGCCCACTTGCCGCTCCATCGGAAGCCAGCCGCTATCGCAGATTGGCCGGGATGCCGCCAACTCCGCGCCGAGCGCCTTTGCCAGCTCTTCGACGATGTGGATGTTGTCCTTTTCCTTGATGCCGCGTCCCACGGAAACGATGATGTCCGCGGCGGTCAAATCCACCGCGCGAGCGGATTCGCGGAAAGGCTCCAGCGGACGCTGACGGATCGCGCTGGCGGATAGCTCGGGGACGAACGTTTCGACAGGCGCCGTGCCGTCCTGTAACTGATCGGCGCGAAAGGCGCCGGCCTGAATCGAAGCGAAGTGCGGCTCCGGCCCGCCCGGCTTCACATCCGCGCTCAGCTTGCCCTGAAAGAGCTGACGCACAAACACCGGACTGCCGGCATCGCCATGATAGCCGACGACGTCACTGATTAACACCTGGTTGAAACGCGTGGCCAGCTTCGGCGCGAAGTCGCGGACCTGGTACGTGTGCGGGAAAAGGACGAGCGACGGATTCGCTTTGCGGATCAACTGTTCGAGCGCCGCTGTGTATCCGTCCGCCGTGTATTGGCCGAGCAGATCGTGATTCACTGTATACACGCGGTCCAGCTTCTTTTTGGCAAGCTCGCCCGCGAGCGAATCTATAGACTGCCCCACTACCGCGGCGGCAACTTGCTGGCTGATCTGCTGCGCGGCCGCGATCGTTTCCCAGGACATGCGGTTCCAGACGCCGGCGCGCTGCTCAGTGATGACCAGGATTCCACTCATATTACCCGCACCTCGAACCGCAGTTTCTCCACCAGCTTGGCCGCGGCCTCCCGCGCATTTCCTTCGAGAAGCTGCGTCTGCTTGGAGCGCTGCGGCGCGTACACTTTTTCGATTACCGCAGTCGAGCTGGAAGTCGTGCCCAGATCGCCGGGCGTGACTTTCCTGATCTCTTTCGTCTTCGCTTTCTTGATGCCCATGAGCGTCGCGTAACGAAGCTTGTTGATTCCGGATTGGATCGTCAACACCGCCGGCAGCGGCATCTCAACCTGCTGAAACCACCCATCTTCCAGCTCGCGCTTCACCCGGATGCCGCCATCCTGTTTCTCCACCTGCATGATGATGGTGCCGTGCGGTAATCCGAGCACCTCGGCCAGCACCACGCCCGTCTGTCCGTAGCCGAAATCGTCGGATTGCAGGCCCGTCAGAATTAGATCGGGTTTTTCCGGCTCAAGAGCCTTTGCCAGCAGCTTCGCAAGACCGAGGGTATCGAGTGTAGACAGGTTCTCTTCCTCGATGTGGATGGCACGATCGGCGCCTTTCGCCAAGGCTTCCCGAATGGTCTGCGCGGCCCGTGCCGGACCCGCGCATAACGCCACGACTTCGCCGCCGTGTTTCTCCTTTAACTGGAGCGCCTCTTCGAGCGCGTAAGCATCTGGTTCGTTAATTTCGAAGCTGAGATCGTTCTCCTGGATCCAGCGCCCGGACGCGTCGATGCGAAGCTGCGAGTCGCGCACCGGGACTTGTTTAATCGATACGATGATTTTCATATTTTTTGTTGGCAGGCGGCAAGACCGCCTGCCCCACGTCATTTACTCAAACTTCTTGAAGATCAGGCACCCATTCGTGCCGCCGAACCCGAAGGAGTTCGAGAGCGCGTAACGGATGGGCATGGGGCGGGCCTGATTTGGCACATAGTCGAGATCGCATTCGGCGTCGGGGAATTCGTAGTTCACGGTCGGTGGCGCAATCTGGTCGCGGATGGCCAGCGTGGTGATACCCGCCTCCAGCCCTCCAGCGCCGCCCAGCAGATGCCCCGTCATCGACTTGGTCGAGCTCACCGCGAGCTTGTAGGCGTGGTCCCCAAACGCGCGCTTCACTGCAACGGTTTCGGTTTTATCGCCTACTTCCGTGGATGTACCGTGCGCGTTCACGTAATCGATAGCCGCGGGTTCGATCCGGGCATCCCGGAGCGCATTGCGCATCACGCGGTAAGCGCCATCGCCATCTTCCGAGGGACTGGTGATATGGAACGCGTCGGCGCTCATCCCGTAACCGGCGATCTCCGCCAGGATGGTGGCGCCGCGGCGCTTCGCGCCTTCGAGCTCCTCCAGCACCAGAATGCCCGCTCCTTCCCCGACCACAAATCCATCCCGCTGCTTATCCCACGGCCGGGAGGCGCGCTCCGGGTCGTTGTTGCGTTGCGAGAGCGCCCGCATGGCCGCGAACCCGCCTACACCCATCGGCGTGATGCAAGCTTCCGTGCCGCCGCAAATCATGGCATCCGCGTCTCCGCGCTGGATCAGCCGGAAGGAGTCGCCGATCGCATGGGCGCTGGTGGTGCAGGCGGTGGCGGTTGCGGAGTTGGGTCCTTTGGCTCCGGTGCGAATGGAAACGTAACCCGAAGCGAGATTGATGATAGTGGCGGGAATAAAAAAGGGCGAGATGCGGCTGGGGCCTTTCTCTAGCAGAATCTTGTGCTCCCGCTCGATCACTTCAAAGCCGCCGATACCGCTTCCGATATAGACGCCGGTGCGCTCGGCATCCTCAGCGTTCACCTTGTATCCCGATTGGGCGAGCGCAAACTCAGCCGCCGCGATGGCGAACTGGATGAACCGCCCCATCTTCTTGACTTCTTTTTTCTCGATATAGAGCAGAGGATCGAACTGCTTCACTTCACCCGCGATACGGGAGTTGAAAGCCGTTGCGTCAAACTGCTCGATACACGAGATGCCGCTGCGGCCATCCAGGATCGCGCGCCAGGTTTCTTCGGTGCCGATGCCTAATGACGTAAGCAGGCCCACGCCGGTGACGACCACCCGCCTCTGGCGCGAGTCCGCGTGCCGCAAATCTGGCTCGCCGAATTGTGGCTCCACCGTCAACTCCGGGACTTTACTTCTTCTTGGCTTCGATGTAATCGATGGCGTCTTTCACCGTCGCGATCTTTTCGGCATCCTCATCCGGAATGTCGATATCGAAAGCTTCTTCGAAAGCCATAACCAATTCGACGATGTCCAGCGAATCGGCGCCAAGATCGTCAACGAACGAGGCGGACTCATCAACCTGGTTTTCATCCACACCCAACTGCTCGACAATGATCTGCTTTACTCTCTGTGCAACCGACATGAATCCTCCTCAGGTGTCCTGCAAACTCATTGATTCTAGCTGCGATGATTCCGCTCCGCAACTCCAAAAAATACAAAGCGGCGCGCAGGTGATTGGACGGATGGTTTCGCCATGTGGTTAGAATCGAAGCGATGGGACGAAGTTTCCGGCTATTCTTAGCCGTTTCAATCCTCCATCTTCCCACACCGGCGGCGGAAGATCCGAAGGTGCGGGAGGCCGAATACCGGCTGGCCCGGGAAGCCTCGAAATTCTGGCAGGCCGCGCCGGGATTCGTGGCGCGGGAAACCATCCAGCAGCGGGTGCTGGTGAGTCATCGGAAACGCACTGGGGCGCTCGATCCCAAGCACCCGCCGGAGTTCAAATCGCAGGAAATCATTTCCTGGTATGCGTTCAGCACGTTCCACGGCGCACCGGAGGCGCTCCGGGAATTCCGGCGAATCTTCGAGATCGATGGACAGCCTGTCGAAAAGGAGGCTATGGCGCGGACTGATTTTGTATCCGATATCACTCGCGGCGATGATGACGCAAGACAAAGGCTGCTCGACCAGTTCGAGAAGAAAACGCTACCCGGCGCGGCGGCCGACTTTGGACAGGTACTGCTGTTGTTCACTAAGAGCAATCTCGACAAGTACTCGTTTGAGATGGCGGGACAATCGCGAGTGGGGGCAGAGTCGGCACTGGTGATTTCTTTCAAACAGGTCGGCGGAAGCCAATCCCTGCGCATCGTGGACGGAACCAGGAAGGTAGCGCAGAGACTGCAGGGCGAAGTCTTGGTCCGGCAGGGCGATTATCTGCCGTTGCGCGTCAACTTGAATTCGACACGGCAGCAGGCGAAGAGCCAGATCCGTAACGAGGCGAGCGTGGATTACCAGGTCAGCCAGGGGGCGCTGCTGCCGGCGTCGCTGACGTATCGGCGCTTTGTAAACGATGGATTGACAGTGGAGAGTACGTACCGGTATTCGGGTTGGGAGCCGCTGAAGTAGCAGGGCGGCCACAAGCTCTTCAGAAATCCGCGCTAAGTAGTTGATTCTGAGTGGCGCGGGCTTCCGCCTGCGCTTCCGAAGGCGGGCTGAAGCCCACCCCACTCACAAGTTTGTGACGGCCCCGTCGCTCCCGCTAAAGCATGTCCCACATTTGCCGATAGTTGGGTTTGCTGGAAGTATTTCTGTTTTCGCTCGGCGGTGTTTGGCAGGCCCTTCGTCAGGACTTCAATCTACTCGAGCTGGCGCTGCTCGCCATGCTGATTTGGTGGGGCGCTCCGAAGCTCCAGTGGCTGGCAGCCTGGGAGCGCGCCTTGACGGGATTTGCCCGCCGCCGCGTACTGGCGTGTGTCTCGGTGGGTGTCCTGGCGATCGTGCTGAGGCTGGCCTTGCTCCCGCTATTGCCGGAGCCCAACCCGGTGGTGAGCGATGAGTTCAGCCACCTGCTGCTGGCGGATACTCTGCTTGCTAGCCGCCTGGCAAATCCGACCCACCCATTCTGGGTTCACTTTGAAAGTCTCCAGATCATCCAGAAACCCTATTATGTTTCGAACTTCTTTCCCGGTCTGGGGGCGACCATGGCCGTGACGCGCTGGGTGGTTGGCGATCCCTGGGTGGCGATTCTCGTAAGCAGCGGACTGTTCTGTGGACTGCTGTGCTGGGCTCTTCAGGGTTGGATGCCCGCCCGCTGGGCGTTGTTTGGCGCAGTACTGGCACTGCTGCGCTTCTCGATCGGCAGCTATTGGGTGAACGGCTATTACGGCGGATTTCTACCGGCCACGGGAGGGGCCCTCGTCGTCGGCGCGTACGCCAGACTGCGCCATCGGACGACAGTGCTTCATTCCGCCCTGCTCGCACTGGGAATCGCCATCCTCGCGTCTACTCGTCCGCTAGAAGGCGCCCTTTTCTCCCTTCCATTCGTCCTAACGCTACCGCTTTGGCGCTGGCGTATTCTGGCGCCGATGACGGTAATTGTGGGGCTGGCGGTGGCCGCGCTTGGCTTTTACTGCTTTCGCGTGACGGGCAGTCCTTTCAAGACCGCCTACAATGTCAGCCAGGAGAGCTACGGCTGGCCGATGGCAATCGGATGGGTTACACCGAAGCCGATAGAACATCGGCACGTCGAATTGGCCCGCTATTACCGGTATGAGCTTCGTGCGCACCAGGAAGTGGATTCTCCTGTCCACTGGCTCCAATACCTGACGTTCCGCGTACAGGACTACTGGCGATTCTTCCTCGGGCCCGCGCTCAGTTTGGCGTTGGTCACGCTGCCCTTTGTGTGGCGGGATCGCCGCCTACGTGTGGCATTCGCCGGGTTCGGGGCGGCGTGTATAGCGGTCCTGTTCAATGGAGCGAGCATGCCACACTATTTCGCTCCTGCCACGGCTGTCATCGTGCTCCTTCTGGTGCAGTGCTTTCGCCACCTGCGCGTGACGCCGCGAGGTCTGGCGATGGCGCGGGCTCTCCCCTGCATAATGGTCCTGGTACTCGCGCTTCGTATCGGCGCGGCGAATCTCGGCCTGCCTTATACGCAATCGGTGAACTTCCAAAGCTGGTGCTGCCCGGTGCAGGGGAACCAGAATAAAGCGAGGCTTACCGGATTGCTAAATAATCGGCCTGGGCCGCATCTCGTGTTTGTCCGCGCTAAGACAGACGAGCGGAACCTGTTCCAGTGGATCTACAACGCCGCTGACATCGACCGCTCGCGGATCGTGTGGGCGCGGGATCTCGGACCGGAAGCGAACCGGAAACTTATCGACTATTTCTCGGGCCGGCAGGTCTGGATGGTGAATCCAAACAGTGAGCGCTCCACAATTGCCCAATATCCGTAGACCGATCTATCTCCACGGATTCGCCAGCGGTCCCGCGTCGAAGAAGGCCCGCTACTTCCAGGAAAAATTGGCGCAACGCGGCATCGAACTGGAAATCCCCGACCTCGCGGCAGGCGATTTCGAACACCTGACGATTTCCGGCCAATTGGGTATGATCGAGCACGCGGCCAAGGGCCAGCCGGTATGGCTAATCGGATCGAGCCTGGGCGGGTATCTGGCGGCGCTGTACGCATCGAGGCATCCCGAAGTCGAGAAGCTCGTTCTCATGGCTCCGGCATTCTGTTTTGCCACCTGCTGGGCGGAGGTGCTCGGCTCCGAGCAGGTTGCCGAGTGGAAGCGTACAGGATCGCTCTCGGTCTTCCACCACGGTGAGGGTGGGATGAGGAAGTTGGGTTATCAGCTTGCCGAGGACTCCGCGGGCTATCCCGAGTTGCCGCAGTTTTCGCAACCGGCCTTGATCCTGCACGGATCGCGGGATAGCGTAGTGCCGGCGAAGTTGTCGGAGGAATTTGCCGCTGGACATGCAAACGTGCGGTTGCGCCTGTTCGATTCGGATCACGAGCTGGCGGATGTGCTTGAACCGATGTGGGTAGAGATGGAGAAGTTTCTGTTTGGGATGGGGTGACCGATCTCGATGGCGGCCATTGAGCGTAGCGCTGGCTATTCGCGCGCTCGCGGGCGATGGAAAGATAAAGGGTCACCGGGATGAGCTTTCGAGCCTGCTCAGCCGGACATCCATTTGATGCAGATCGCCCTGCACTAACTCCAGCCGCCGCTCGATGCTCTCAAATTTAGGGTTTAGGCTCTCGAATCGCGCGTTCATCGTTGCGCCGAGGTGAATGTACAGCGCCACGTTGGTTCCGATGCTTAGTACTACGGAAGCCAGTGCGGCGATCTCACTCACGGTCATACGTAACCATCATCCTATAGTGTCACCCAACTCTGCTTCTTTGAGCTCTCCAGCACTTTTTCGAGCAACTGCATGCCTGCCAGGCCGTCCTCAAACGTCGGATATTCTACCGGCGCTGCCGGATCCGCCACTTTCGCGTAAAAGCGCTTGAACACCTGCTTGTGGGTGTCGTCGTAGCCCTCGCTGTGGCCGCCCGGCAGGTCCGCATAACTGGCCGCTAGGGGGTTCAGCAGTGAAGGGTCCTTCAGGATGAGCTGGTTCGGGCTGTTGCGGTGGCCGATCCACAACTCGTCCGGGCGCTCCTGATTCCAGGAGACGCCGCACTTAGTACCGTAGATGTCGAAGGTGAACATGTTCTTGCGGCCGGCCGACATCTGGCTGACCGTGTACGCTCCTCGCGCCCGATCTCCCATCCGGATGAGCACCGCGGCGAAATCCTCGGTCTCGATCGCCACGGATTCGTAATCCGAGGGTGCCAAGGTCTTCCCCGAAAATGTCTCGACCGAGCCCTTAGGACGCTTGCGAGTTTTGTGAAAAGTCTGCAGATCGGCGCACAAGGCCGTAATGCGCAGCCCGGTGAGGTGCTGGATCATGTCCATCCAGTGCGATCCGATGTCGCCGACAGCGCGCAACTGGCCGTTGTCCTTGGTCTCGATTCGCCAGTTCCAATCGGTGTCGTACAGCAGCCAATCCTGCGAATAGGTCCCCTGCGCGATGAGGATGTCGCCCAGTTCGCCGGCTTCGATCATCCGGCGAATGTGCTGCACTACCGGATAATAACGAAGGTTGTGCTCGATGCAGTTGGCCAGGTCTTTCCGCGCGGCGAGCGTGACCAGCTCCTGCGCCTCTTCGACAGAAACTGTGAAGGGCTTTTCACAAAGGACATGCTTGCCAGCTTTGAGCGCGGCTTTGCACATGGGATAGTGCAGCGCGTTCGGAGTGAGGATATGAACAGCCTGAATCTCGGGATCGGCCAACAGGGTTTCGTAGTTACCGGTGGTTCGGTCAACCCCGATACTCTCGCCAAATTGCTTGGCCTTTGCGTCTGAAGAGGCAGCTACTCCGGCGATTTCGACATTGCCCAGGCGGCGAATGCCTTCGGCGTGTACCTTGCCCATGAATCCAGTTCCAACGAGTGCGGTTTTTAATTTGCGCATGTGCAGATTCCGGTTAAACTGAGATTGTACAAAGAATGCTCGTCCGGATTCGATTCAAGCGTGGGGTGCGTGGGGTGCCGCGTGTCAAAAGGAAACGACGGAAGAACCAGCATGTCGCACTTGCGTTCGCCACTCTGCTGAGTCCCATCAAGCTGACGGCCTTTGTGTTGGGTTGCTGGCGCTTGGCCGCCGATCTTGGAATGGCGCGCGGTTTCGCGATCTCCAACGGTTTTTTTTCACACTGGCAGGTCTGGATCGGCATCGCCGCAATCGTACAGATTATGAAGGTGGCTATGAACCGCTACGGAAATGCCAAACCGGCGCTACAGGAATCGGAACAAAAAGGACGGGAAGCGATTCTGCATTCCGGATTCTGATAGGCCTGCAAAAAAACTTTCTCTAAATTCCGCAGCCCGCCGATACGACGTAAGAGAGGCAGGTGTGACGCGCGCGCTTGTGAACTCGAACTTTTTGAACAGATTGTCCTTACTACCAGAGGCTAACACGATGGTGATGCGAGTGCTCGAAACTTCAACACGGAGCCAAGCATCTACTTAGTAGGCGAGGGGCATATTTCAGTTATGACAGTGATTCGATTTGGCGGGTTGTGGCAACCAGCGTGGGCACGAACCACGATGGTGTTCGCTGAAACTACCTCAGCGGTAACCGGCAAGTTGCAGCCCGCGCTCAGCAAGGCTGCCGCAATTACGCAAGAGGCGACCAACCTGGTTGCTGCTTTCCTGACGCCCGCGGCAGTACTCGCGGCTGTTTTGGCGTTTTGGCGATTGGGCGCCGATCTGGGTTGGACGGGCGCTTTCGCCATTTCAAACGGTCTCTTCTCGCATTGGCAGGTTTGGATGGTGTTGGCTTTGGGGCTGAAGATTACCGGATCTATGATGAACCGCGCCGCCGACGAACCCGACGAAAAAGATTCGTAAGAGCCGGTTATGCTCGGCCACTCAATGATATTCTGGGCTTAGACGGGCCTTTCTCTTCCATGGCGTACCGCACTCGAAGCCGCACTCTGGGCGTCTTCTCTTCACCGGGCTTTCCCAAAGGCGTTAAGTGGCTGTTAATCAGCAACGCCGCGGTTTTCATTCTCGGGTTCTTCGCCGGGTTGGCTCAACTGGACCGTCCGCTCAGCATTTTCGCTCTCGTCCCCGTTCAGGTTGTAAGGATTTTTGCGATCTGGCAGCTCGTCACCTACATGTTCCTGCATGGTGGCTTCGGCCATATCATTTGGAACATGCTGGCGCTCTGGATGTTTGGAGCGGACCTGGAGCGCGCCTGGGGCACCAAGCGGTTTCTGAAGTTTTATTTCTTTTGCGGAATTGGCGCGGGCGTCTGCGTGGTAATCGCCAATTACGTAATTCCCTGGGGTAATCCGCTCTCGGCGACCATCGGCTCATCGGGAGCGATCTTTGCGATCCTGCTGGCATACGCCATGCTATACCCGGACCGCACCATCCTGTGGGGATTCCTGATTCCCATTCAGGTGAAGTATTTTGTGCTGATTATCGGCGTGATTACGTTCATGAGCTCGTTCCAGGCAAATACCGGAGTGAGCGAGTTCGCCCATCTAGGCGGGATGCTGTTCGGTTACATTTGGATGAAGAAGCCGAGCCGCGGATTCGATTTGGTGGGGCCCGTCCAGCATCAGTATTCTCAATGGAAACTGCAGCGCGCCAAAAAGAAGTTCCAGGTTTACATGCGCAAGCAGGGATCTGGCCAGGATCCCTGGTTGCATTAAGTGGCACAGACATTCGTGTCTGTGTTGGGTGAATCAAAACACTCGCCGGCTCAACCGGTCGATCTTAAATTTAGCCGTCTCCGCAATCGCCATCACTGCCATCACGCCAGCTTGCACCGGGTCCGTCACCACCAGGTCCGCCGCTTCGGGCACGCTTCCCGCCATGTTGAGACTGATCACCAGCAGCCCTTGCGCGCGCACTTCCCGCACCGCTCTCTCGATCTCGCCCCCCATGAGCGCGCCGGCTAATACCAGCGCGCGGGCTCTGGGCAGACGCGCAACCGCTCGCACTGCCTCGGCCAGCGGAATCTCGCCCACCAGGGGGATCGTGTCCACCGAGATGTGTTCGCCGCGGATGTTGTGGCGATCCGCCTCCGAAATGGCGCCGATCGCCACCTGGCCGACCTGGGCGCCACCGCCCACGATGATGATCCGCTTGCCGTAGATCTTCTGCATGGTCGGAACGGTTCTGACTTCGTGCACGATGGCGAGACTTTGCAGATCCGCTTGCAACTCAGCCGGCCCCGCGGGCACCTCGATCTCGAAATAGATACGCGCCCGCGGTGGGAGCTCTTCGATGATTTCGACGGAAGCAATGTCTCCGTTGTGGCTCGCGATCACGCCCGTCAGCTCGTGCAGCACTCCCAGTCCGGAGCGCGCCATGATCTCGATACCGATTTTTTCCGCCATCTAACCGGGAACCGCCTCGTATTTGCGCAACAATTCCTCCCAGTGACCCTGCGCCTTGAGCAGCATCTCGATCACTTCGCGAACGGCTCCCTGGCCGCCTGGTTTGGACGTCACCATCCTGGCGCAGCGCTTCACTTCCTCGCGCGCATTGGCCGTCGCGATGCCGAGGCCCACCCGATTCATCACCACGATATCTGTCAGGTCGTCACCGATATACGCGACATCCCCGGCATCCACTCCGGAGTCCGCCAGGATCTCCTCCAGGATCGGAATCTTCTCGATATGGCCTTGATATACGTACGTGATCTTGCATTGTTTGGCGCGTATATCGGTAGCTGGCGACACGCGGCCGCTGATCAGCCCCGTCCTCAAGCCTTTCCAACTCAGCCATTGCAGCGCGATGCCATCCTGAGAGTCGAATCCCTTGGTCTCCACCATGCGCCCGTCCACGCCCGGCACGTTATAGAGCCGGCCATCGGTGAGCACGCCATCCACATCCATCAGCAGCAGGCGAATGCGTTTGGCCGCTTCACTGATTTCAGTTGAATAATCTGTCATAAAGGTCGCGTTGCCCGGCCAGCATTTCTTCGTAGATCCGGGTATTGTGAGCGCGCGCTTTCCGGATCGTGCCTTTCTTGAAAGGCATCAAGCTAACATCGCCGATCAGACCCAGCCGTTCGGACGCAAGCAGAACGGCTCCGCGGCTAGTGGCCTCCGGTTCGAGACAGGGCTGGACTTGCACGCCGATAGCATCGGCCATCATCTGAGTCCAAGCCGGCGAAGCCCGCAACGCGCCGCCGGAGGAAATCACATGCTTTGGTTGACCGAGGCTCGAAACCATCAGTCCGAAGATCTCGCGGAAGCGTAGCGACACCGACTCCAGCGCAACTTGCAGGATTTCCACCGCGGTAGTGGACAGGTTCAGGCCCGTAATCGCTCCGCGCAGATCGGGACGCCAGTAGGGAGAGCGTTCGCCCGCAAAGAAGGGCAGCACGATCATTCCATGCGAGCCAGGTTTCGACTTGCTCAACGTGCGCTCTAGTTCGGTTGGATCGGGAAGAAGCAATGTTCTGCGCAGCCAGGCGTACACATCGCCGCCATTCGAGAGAGCGCCGCCCAGAACGAATCGCTTGCGATCCACGCGGTAACAAAATAAGCCGGGAGGGATCTTGACTTTGTCGCTCTTGATCACCGCTCGCATGGCGCCGCTGGTTCCAACCATCAACGCAAACAGATCATGCGATGTGCAGCCGCTCCCGATGTTATTGCACGCGCCATCGCCCAGCGCCGGATACCAGGGAATTCCTTCGAACAACGGCCATTGCTTCTTATAGGCGCCGATTAACTCGGATTGCGGATCGTCCATTCCAGCAACAGGAGCGAGCTGCCGTCCCTCGATTGGTAACGCGGCAAGCACGTCCTCGTCATAGTGATTACGGACCTGGTTCCAAAGACCAGACGCAGACACCATCGACGTAGAAGCCGTAGCGGATCCGAATAACTTCAGAAACAGGTACTCGCCGAAAGACATCCAGCGATCGGTAGCTTTGAACATGTGCTTGCGATGGCGTGACAGCCACACCAGCTTCGCGGGCCAATAACTCGGATGCAGGTTGCAACCAGTACGGGCGTGCACCTGTTTCGGATCGAGCTTGCGCGCGAGCTCCGCGGCCTCGCCGGTGCTCCGCGTGTCGAACAGATGAACGATTGGGGTGGTCGGCTTGCCGTGCCGGTCGACTCCCAGAAAACTGTGCCAGAACGTATCGAATGCGATCCCCGCCGGCTTGCTCTTAAGCTGAGAGTGAGTCTTTGCTAAGCACTGTACACAGAGCTTTAGGATCAGATCGGGATCGGCTTCAACGCCCCCGTCCGGCGTAGTCTCGATTCTATAAGGGATCTGTTGTCCGAAGCCTTCCTGTTGCCGCCCACGATGGTCGAAGACCAACGTCCGCACACTCGATGTACCCACGTCGAGACTGACAATCAGGCGGACGTCTTGAGGCAAGTCTCGTTATAGCACCCTTTCCCCCGGTGGGGCAGGCGATCTTGTTCGCCTGCCCGCGGCTTAATAACCGTAGTAATCGCTTGTATAGCACGGAGCCGGCTGCCAATAACCGAATCCGTCGTAGTAGCCGCAGCCTCCGTTCGAATAGTAGCCCCAGCCAAACGGAATACCGATGCCGAAGCCATAATAAGGACGGGCCCAGAATCGTCCTCCGTAGTAGTAGCCCCGGCCAGCGTAGAAGCGGCCAGCGTAGTAGCCGCCTCCTCCACCGTAATAACCGCGTCCTCCACGGTAATAATCACGGCTCCCGCCGTAATAATTCCGGCCACCAGAGTAGCCCCGGCCTTCGCTGTAATAACTGCGGTTTCCACCGGAATAGCCGCCGCCTCCGCGGGAGTGGCCGCCATCCCCGGAATAGCTTCGGCCACCGCCATAATAACTACCTCCGCCTCCGCGGTAATTGCCGCTGCCTCCGGAATAGCTTCGTCCGCCATTGTTGCCGCCGCCGGAATAGCCCCGACCTGAGAACGAGCCGCCCGGCGAATGGCCTCCCGAGTAGCCCCCGCCTCGTCCCCCTCCGCCTCCCCGTTGTGCGAATGCTCCGGTAGGGCTCACCAACAGGAGAACCGCGCCAACAGCGAGACTCGAGAGTGCTGCTGTCAAAAACGTGTGCAACGTCCGATTCATGCAAGGTTAAAATGCAAGTTCATCACCCTTTCTAATGTTGTGAAAACACATGCCGGCAATCCATCTAAAAGCGAATCGGCTGCTCGAAAACCACCAGTCCGGCTCACTTCAGCCAGCGGCACAGTCCGAAGTGTGTCATGATAGGAACGAGCCAGTTCGCTGATTTAGGCATCTTTTGATTCCGGTCCAACCGCCCGTCCGATCCTGCCCCGATTCGCCGTTCTGCAAGTTTAAAAGGAAACCAAATGAAAAATATTTTTGTAGGAAATCTCTCCTTCGGAGTGACTGAAGATTCACTTCGATCCATGTTTGAGGCTTACGGCCCCGTCGACCGCGTCAGTATCGTGACCGATCGCGATACGGGCCGATCCAAAGGCTTCGGGTTTGTCGAGATGAGCAACGATGCCGAAGGCGATCGTGCAATCAACGCGCTAAGCGGTCATGAACTGGATGGGCGCAATTTGACGATCAATGAAGCCCGTCCGAAAAGTGACGGCGGAGGCGGCGGCGGATACCGCGGCAGAAGCGGCGGTGGCGGCGGTCAGCGCCAGAATAACCGCTGGTAAAGTGGCTCGTGCCCGGCTCGCGTTTCGTGAAAACGAAATGCGGGCCGTTCCCGGTCAAATTCCGATACGGAAATGAATTGGCTGGGAGGCAGGGACTCGAACCCCGATACGCAGATCCAGAGTCTGCAGTCCTACCATTAGACGACCTCCCAAGGCTGATCTTCCCTATTTTATCACTGGCGCTTAATGCAGGAACTTGACCGCCATCTGTTCCCACCACGGCCAATCGTGTCCCGTTCCGTTTCCCCATACGTCCAGCCAATGCGGAATGTACTTCCCACTCAAGATACTGCCCAGCCGTATATTTTCGCCTAAACAGATATCCAACTCGCCCGTGGCCAGCACGAAGCGTTGTTGCCGGATCTGATCCAGATACCATGAGTCATCCAGATTGGGTACAAAATCCGGCGGACAGTTGAAGTAACAGTTCTCGTCGTAGTAACCGTTGAGAAACTGGTGTATGTTGAACGAACCGCCCATGCTCACCGCGCCCCCAATGATGTCGGGGTGCCGTAGCGCAAGATTCATGGAGTGGTACCCGCCGAAGCTGCAACCTGTAGCGATGGGCGCTATCCCTGAAGAGTTTTTCGCCCGGATGAACGGCACAACTTCATTGATGATGTAACTATCGTAAGCGCTATGCCGAAGCGCTCTGGCGCTCGGAGAAATATTTTTGTTATACCAGCTCTCGGAATCCACGCTATCTACGCAAAACGCCTGTAACTGGCCCTGTTCGTAGCGATCGCCGATGACACTGATCATTCTCCGGTTCTCATAATCGAAAAAACGCCCCATTGAGGTAGGAAAAACGACCAGCGGAGTGCCGGCGGCGCCGAAGACAAGTAATTCCATATCGCGTCGAAGGGCGGCGCTATACCATTTGTGATATTCGCGATTCATTATTGAGTGGCTGATTGCGGGCAGCGCTGTTACAGCTTCAGCAGCGCGCGCAGCCGTTTGGTCTGGACGCGGCTGACCGGGATCTCCGTGTGTTTCTTGTCGTCCATGCGTAGCTGGAAGCTGGACTTAAACCAGGGAATTACTTCTTTAATTCGATTGATATTGACAAGGAACGATCGATGAACCCGCCAAAAGACATCCGGATCGAGATTGGATTGTAACTCCTCAATGGTCCGGTAACTGGATTCGCCCTCCACATGGGCGGCAACCACGGTGATCAGGCCATCATCGATGGTCGCGTAGATGAGGTCCTGCGCATCGACGATGAAGTTCCGATTATTACTTTTCACCAGCAGCTTGCTGCGCTGAACCGGTCCCTTGCGCGGCATGGGATTTTCGGCCGGCGCAAACTTTGCCTTCTCCGCAATCAGCCTGCGCGCCCGTTTGACAGTCACTGCCAGCCGCTCTTTCTCGATCGGCTTCACCAGGTAGTCCAAGGCGTCCCAGCGGAATGCTTCGAGAGCGTACTGATCGTAAGCTGTTGCCAGTATAAAGTGGGGCAACGGCGTCCCTTTCTCGTGTAATTTCTGAATAACGCCCATTCCGTCCAGACCTGGCATCTGCACGTCGAGGAAGACCAGATCCGGCTCCAGGTCCTCGATCAGCTTCAACGCTTCGAGACCATTCCTGCCGGTCGCGGCTACTTCGATGTCCGGAAATTCTTTGAGCAGGTAGCGTAATTCCTCGCGGGCGAGTTGCTCGTCGTCCACGATGAGGGTTGATATAGCCGTCGCGCCGGTCAACGTCAAGATGTTAGTATAACGTAGGAAAATAGACAACGCCTCATGAAAGTGCTGGTAATCGGTGGAACGCTTTTCATCGGACGTAGCTTAGTTACAGAACTGGTGAAAGCCGGACATGAAGTCTCGATCCTGCATCGCAAGCCAAAACACGATTTAGGTAAGAAAGCCGCCAACCTACAGGCCGATCGCAACAACCCCGAATCTCTAAAAGCTGCGCTGACAGGCCAGAGCTTCGAGGTAGTGTACGACAACGTGTACGATTGGGAACACGGGACCACGGCCGCTCAAGTGGAGGCCACCGCCCGGCTGCTGGGAGACCGGCTGCTGCGCTATGTGTTCATGTCGAGTGTCGCGGCGTACGGTGACGGTCTGAACCATCATGAAGGCGACGCGCTGGCTCCTGACGATCATCCGGATGCTTACGCGCGGAACAAAGCGATGAGCGAGCGGGCGCTGTTCCGCATGCATCAGCGCAACAAGTTTCCCGTCGTGACGCTCCGCCCGCCGTTCCTGTATGGTCCAGGCAATCCCTACTATCGCGAGGCCTTCTTTTGGGATCGACTCCGGGACAATCGGCCTATCATCCTGCCCGGCGATGGCCGGCGGCTGATGCAGTTTATTCACGTCCAGGATCTGGTGGGCGCGTGCCTCCAGGCGGTCGCTGCGCCGGACGCGGTAGGGCACGCCTTTAACATCGCAAATCCCCGGCCATTGACACAGGTGGAGGTAGTGGACGCAATCGCGGCCGCGGCCGGCAAAGCGCCGGCTTATGTTCGCTTTCCGCGTGAGCGAATTCTGCGCGCGGGGGGCCACCCCATGGGGCCCAAGCTGTACTTCGGCATGTATTTCGATATGCCTGCCATCACCATGGTGATCAACAAGGCACAGCGAGTTTTGAAGCTGAAGCCGCTGGATTTTGCGACTGGACTGAAACAAACCTATCGCTGGTACGTGAGAAAGCGGCCGTTTCCCGCTCCGGATTATACGTTCGAGGATAAGTTGATCGCGACCGCCCCGGCCTCAGCCTACTCGGCGCAGTGCGCGATTTGAAAGCGGGTCAGGACGCCGGTGTTTTTGTGGGCGGCTCAGGCTCCGACCGCTCCACCACCACGGTAAAGTGCGCCACCATCGCCGCGATCGCGCCAATTCCCGCCAGAATCGGGGCGCCGATCACGCCGATTGCGGCGATACTGAGCGGGATCTCGACAAAGGTGTGTCCCTTCTCGTCCTTGATAATGATGCGGCGCACGTTGCTTTCGTGGATCAGGCCCTTTACCTTATCCACCAGCTCACGGGACTGCACTTTGATTTCTTCGATTACGCTGGCCATGGGTTCCTTATCTATTAGAGTCCTCTTTGGTCTTCCCGGGCAAGCCCGCCGGATTTTCGTGCACGCGTTCGCGGAAGCGTCCTTTCATTCCGCTGGCAATCGACACCGCGTCTTCTCCGAAGCGGTCGCGGATCTGATCCATGGCTAAAAGCGCCTTCCGCCACCGGTCAGCCCTGGGCTCCTCGAGTAAATTTAGCTGCCCTTCCTGGTCCTCGAACCCGGATGCGTGCACGCCCAACAGGCGGATCGCCGCGCCCGATTTACGGTTAGACCGCATCAAGGCCCGCGCTTGCGCGAATATCTCGTTGTCGAACTGAGTCCCATGATCGAGCGAATGTGCGCGGGTGATGGTCGAAAAATCGGAATAGCGCAGCTTCAACTGAATAGTGCGTGCAAACAGTCCGTGTTCGCGCAATCGCCGGCCCACCAGCTCGGACAAGCGGGCCAGTGTGGATTCCAGCCGCTCGTCGTCGGCAGTATCTTCATGAAAGGTGTGCTCGTGGCTGATCGACTTTGGATCGTTATCTTCGCCCACCTCGCCGTCGAACCAAGCCCCCGCATCCAGACCGCGTGCTTTTCCCGCTAGAGCCAAACCCCACTGACCGAATCTCTCGGCCAGAAAAGGCTCATCCAGTGATGCAAGATCGCCCACCTTGCGAATGCCGCAGGCGTGCAGATTCTTTTCGGTAACTTTGCCAACGCCCGGAATCTTCCGGACATCGAGCGGCGCGAGGAAACGCGCCTCCTGCCCTGGAGCCACCCACAGCACGCCGTTAGGCTTCGCCTGGTCCGACGCGACTTTGGCCACCATGCGCGAGCTCGAGATGCCGATGGAGCATTTCAGCTCCGTCTCGCGCCCAACTTTCTCGTGGAGCGCATGCGCTGCCCGCAGAGGCGGCCCATGCAGGCGCTCGGTGCCGCTCAAGTCCATGTAAGCTTCGTCAATCGATGCCATGTCAACCTGCGGCGAAAAGCTCTTGAGTACCTGATACACCTTTTTCGAGTAATCGCGATACCGGTCGGGATGGCCTTCGACGAAGGTGGCCTGCGGGCACAGCCGGTAAGCGGTCCGCAGAGGCATGGCCGAATGCACGCCGAATTTGCGCGCGGCGTAGGAGGCGGCTGAAACAACGCCCCGCTGGTCCGGCTTCCCACCCACCACCACCGGCTTCCCCTTGAGGGACGGATCGAACAGTTCTTCCACTGATACGAAGAACGCATCCATATCGATGTGGAAGAACGTTTTCATGTCGACCATCGCGCGGCGATCACGCGAGGCAGGCCTGCCAGGTCCGCGCCGATCTCGATATCACACCAGCCTGCGCTTAGCATCTGCCGCACGGACTCTAACGAATTGTAGCCGAGTTCGAGCAGCAGCCATCCCGCCGGTTTCAGTACGGCGCGTGCCTGGCCGATCAGCCGCTCATATAGCTCCACGCCGGTTGCACCCGCGAAGAGGGCCAGGTGCGGCTCCCAGTCGCGAACTTCGCGCTGTAAGTTCGGCTCATCCGTCCGGGGAACGTAGGGAGGATTCGATACCAGAACATCGAGGCTGCGCTCCGCCAGGGCCGAAGCTAAGTCCGCCGCGAGCCAGTGGACACCTGCATCCAGGCGGGTATTGTTGCGGGCGGCTACCCGCAATGCGGCGAGCGAGACGTCGGACCCATACACACGCGCCGGTGTTTCGAGCGCGAGCGTAATCGCTATAGCCCCGGACCCGCATCCGATATCGAGCACGCTGTCATCCGGGCGGATTCGGGCAAGAGCGGCTTCGACAAGGTGTTCCGTCTCGGGGCGCGGGATCAGCACGTCCTCCGTCAACCGGAACTCGCGCCCGTAAAATTCTTGGCGCTTGGTGATGTACTGCGTGGGCTTGCCCTTGAGCCGTTCGTGCAGGTACCGTCCATAGTGCAGCCAGGCGAGTTCGGTCAAATCCTCGTCGGAATGCGCGTAGAGATAGGAGCGCTCTTGTCGTAAGGCGAAGCTCAACAGCACTTCGGCGGTCAATCGGGGCGCGGCGGTTTCAGCTTGTTCAAGAAGCTGCGTACCCTGGAGAAGGGCCGTTTGGATCGTCACGTGGAGCATGCTTTGTCTCGAAAATAGCTCGCAGCTCGTGGTGGCACCGTGGGACAGGCGGTCGGTTTGTGCCGCCTGTCGGGTGTTTGTGCCGCCATCATCGCGGGTGGGCCCGCCGGGCCCATGCCAGTTTAGCTTGTCCCGCTTTGGCAGCTTTTCGCCAACACCGCTCCCTCATGGTCGCGGCTCGGTGGATATTGCCGTGCCGGGCGCAAGCGGTCGTGCTAGGCCGCCTGGCCTTCCTCTTTCAGCTTTTCGGTCTGGTAGTAAGCGGCGAGCGCATTGATAATGACCTCCAGGTTGCCTTGCATCACCTGATCGAGCTGGTGCAAGGTGAGCCCAATCCGGTGGTCCGTCACCCGGTTCTGCGGAAAATTGTAGGTGCGGATCTTCTCGCTGCGATCGCCCGATCCTACCATGCTCTTACGCTCGGCGCCGATCTGCTCTTGCTGCTTTTCGAGCTCGATCTCGTACAATCGCGAACGCAGCACCCGCAGCGCCTTGGATTTATTCTTGATCTGCGACTTTTCGTCCTGGCAGGAGACCACAACGCCCGTGGGCAAGTGCGTCAGCCGCACGGCCGAGTAAGTTGTATTCACAGATTGGCCGCCCGGGCCCGACGAGCAGAATGTGTCGGTACGAATATCCTTGGCGTCGATCTTGATCTCCACTTCATCCGCTTCGGGAAGCACGGCCACGGTGATCGCCGAAGTGTGAACCCGGCCCTGCTGCTCGGTTTCGGGCACGCGCTGCACGCGATGGACACCGCTCTCGTATTTCAAATGGCTGTAGACCTTGTTCCCGCTCACCAGCGCGATCACTTCCTTCAAACCGCCTACCGAAGATTCACTGGCGGAGGTCACTTCCACGCGCCAGCGCTGCGTTTCGGCATAGCGGCTATACATCCGGAAGATCTCGGCCGCAAACAGCGTAGCCTCGTCGCCGCCTGTGCCGGCCCGGATCTCGATCACGACGTTCTTCTCGTCCAGAGGGTCTTTCGGCAACAGCAGAACGTTGAGCGCTTCTTCAATCCGGTGCAATTCAGGCTCGAGCCGCGCGACCTCATCCAGGGCCATCTGCCGCATCTCCGGGTCGGACTCATTCAACATAGCCCGGCCCTCTTCGAGGTTGTGCCGCACGTGCTTATACTCGCGGTATCTTGCGACAATCTCGCCCAGCTCGCTCTGGCTCTTGGAGGTTTTGCGGTAGGTCTCCGAGTCGTTGATCACGGCCGGATCGGCCATCTGATTGGTCAGCTCTTCAAATCGGGATTCAATACCGTCGAGCTTCTGAGCGTACTCCATAAAACCTGCCTGGACCCGCTCCCGCTCAAGCAATAACCAGTTCGCCGCCCTGAGCCGCTTCGAGCGCCATCGCGCCGTTCAGCGCATGAATGGCGACGGACGTTTGGTCGTCGGAGGGAGGCTTCGTCGTGACGCGCTGCAGCCAAAGCCCGGGCGCAGTGAGCGCCGCCATCAATCCACCCCGACGCTTGGCCGCGAACCGGATCAACTCATAGCTAAGCCCTGCGACCAGCGGCAGGAGAGCGATTCGACCTAGGAGCTTAGCGAGAAAACCATCGAACGGCAGGAAGGCGTACACAATCATCGAAAGCACCATGACTACCAGCAGGAAGCTGGTCCCACAGCGCGGATGCCAGGTGACGAACTCCTGCGCATTTGCGACCGTGACCGGCTTCCCGGATTCGAAGTTGAACACCACTTTGTGCTCGGCGCCATGGAATTCAAACACGCGGCGAATATCTTTCATCCGTGAAAGCAGGAACAGAAAGGCGAGGAAGATCGCGATGCGAATCAGCCCGTCCATGACGTTGATCGCGAATCGCCCATGCACGGCGGGAAATGCTTTGCCGATGGCCGTAGCCAGGAACAGCGGCACAAATTTATAGAGGAAAATCAGGAACCCGAGCGAGAAGATCAGGTTAAGCGCCATCATCCAGGAGGACACTTCCTTGGGCTTGATGGCGGTGTCCTCGGCAAGAGCGGCATTAGCCGAGAACCGGAGAGCCTTCATGCCCAGCCACATCGCCTGGCCCAAAGTGCCGAGACCGCGCAAAATGGGAAGCTTGAAAATCGGATATTTTTCAGAGACCCGAGGCAGCGGACTTTCTTCGGTAACGAGCTCCCCATTGGCATGCCGCACCGCGACGCAGTAGCTGTGGGGCGTACGCATCATAACGCCTTCCATCACCGCCTGCCCTCCGACGAGCGTTGTTTCCTCTCCGTTCTCGAGGATAGGCAGCATTTGAATGTGCGCGCTGAGGCGCAGGAACGTTCGAATAGACATTTCGGGGCTCTGAATACCAGTATATCGGATGAAGCCTGCGGGGGGCGCGATTCAGGTTCAGGCGCGGAAGGCCACGGGATATCAGTCCGGTTGTCCTGACAGTGTCAGGCAAAGGTGCTATCCTGATCTTGGAGAGGAGGCCGTAGAAATGCCAGCCACCGAAACGCGGAATCGGAAACTCGACCTTCGCTTGACTCCGTCGGCAAAGCGCACCCTACAAATTGCCGCCCAGGCTGCGCAGCGGTCGGTCAGCGAGTTCGTTTTGGAAAGCGCGCTCGCGCGCGCTCATGAGACACTGCCGGACCGCAGTCGCTTTGGTTTGAGCGCCGGGCAGTGGGCCGCATTCCAGGCCGCTCTCGATGCCTCTCCAAAGCCAGCCCCACGACTGGCAAGGCTTCTCCGGGAGCCAAGCGTGTTCGAACGCGATCGCGAGAATGAATCTTCACATTGAGAAGCTTCAACGCATACACGCTTTGGACCATTTCGATTGTGGCCAGGAACCGCTCAACCGTTTTTTAATCCGCTACGCCCTCCAGAACCAGCAAGCCGGCGCCTCCACCACCTATGTGGCGCTGGCGAATGCGAAGGTGGCCGGTTACTACACGCTGGTGGTCGGCCAAGTGGAACATGAGGGCGCCCCTGAGCGTCTGAAAAAAGGTCTTGCCCGGCATCCCCTCCCTATCATGCTGCTGGCCCGTCTCGCGATCGCCCGAAAGTGGCAAGGGAAAGGACTGGGTTCCGGTCTTCTGAAGGACGCGATGCTCCGGACACTCGCGGCAGCCGATATAGCCGGTATACGGGCTTTCGCGGTCCATGCGAAAGATGATACTGCAAAGGCGTTCTATGAACGGTTCGATTTCCTCGCTTCCCCCAGTGATCCTTACCACTTATTCCGCCTCCTGAAAGACATCCGCGCCGCCCTCCGAGCTTGATTTCGGGTATGCTTCCCGGCTGACCTTCGTTGGCCCCCGCATGCCTTCCGGCAATGGTTGCGGTCGATCGGAAACAAGGGGAATGCACCTGTTCGACCGGCGGTATCCTGAAATTTGCGGAGCGACCGCGGTGATCCGAAGGAGGTCGAGCATCGGCGCGAACTGCTGCAACAGGTTTCGCTTTTCCCTGTGGATGAGAGGATACTGGAACTAGCTTAGCTAAGTACTCCTATTCGCAAATACGGTGACGTATTATCTGCGTCTATTCGATGACGTATTTGTTAAGCTGGCATCGGAGGCTTCTAGCCCGCGATGCCAAGAAAAAGTCCATTCGACCTGCATCTCTCCG
>JBPCOQ010000095.1:0-7015 GCA_051000095.1 Bryobacteraceae bacterium
AACTGCAACAGCGCTCGCCGCCAAACTTGTGATCGCCTGGTAACCGGAGCCACGCTTGCGTGCGTTCCGCAAGCTAAAGCACGGGCATAAAAGCACCAAATTTGAACGCGGCCTGGACTGCCGAGTCCGCGACCCTACTACTTTCGCTCATTCACCGATGCTTATCCAAGTTTCCGATACTTGTGACGGCCCCCGTCGCTCCCGCTAAAGCATGTCCCACGGTAAGATTGAAGTAGATGGATGTGTATGAGGAACTAGTCCGCCTGCGGCGCCTGGGACAAAAATGCGCCCTGGCGACAATTGTCCAGGTCAACGGATCCATCCCCAGCTATGAAAGCGCCAAACTTTTGGTGCGTGAAGACGGATCGATCGCAGGTACGATTGGCGGGGGCTGCGTTGAGGCGGAAGTGTGGAATGCCGCCCGCGAAGTCATGGACACGGAGAAGCCGCGCCACCTGAATTTCAGCCTCGGCCAGGACGCCGCCTACGACACCGGGCTGATCTGCGGAGGCCAGTTGAACGTGTTTGTCGAACCCGTAATTCCACAGCCGCGGGCGTTTATCTTCGGCGCGGGCCACATTTCGAAAAGCCTCTCGAAAATTGCCAACATGGCCGGTTTTGCGACTGTGATCGTGGATGATCGCGAAAGCTTTGCCAACCGCGAACGGTTTCCGGAAGCGGACGAGATCTTCGCCGAAGATTATGACGATGTCTTTCCCAAGCTTGCAATCCAGGGGTCCAGTTATGTGATCGTCGTTACCCGCGGCCATCGCGATGACATGCGCGTGCTGCGCTCGGCCGTCGCGAGCCGAGCCCGCTACATCTCGATGATCGGCAGCAAGCGCAAGGTAATCGGCGTAATCAAAGAGCTCGAGAAAGAAGGGCTTTCGCGTGAATCGTTCGACCGCATTTTCTCACCCATGGGTTTGGACATCGGCGCGATCACGCCGGAAGAGATCGCCATCTCGGTGGTCGCCGAGATGATCGCAGTGCGGCGCGATCCCGGTACGGACTGGCGCGCTCTTTCGAAGTCGATCTTCGCGCACGACTCCTTACGAGCGCTTCTCAAATGAGCGAGCCTCCGATCGCCGGGCTGATTCTCGCGGCCGGAGCTTCACGGCGGATGGGCACGCCCAAAGCCCTGCTGCGGATTCAAGGCGAGACTTTTCTCGACCGCCTCATCGGCGTGTTCTCACACCGTCTGAGTCCCGTGATCGCGGTAGGGGGGCAGGCCTTCAGCCTGCCCAGCCGCCCCGCCGTGACATTCGCCATCAACCCCGATCCGGAGCGCGGCATGTTGAGCTCGCTCCAATGTGGACTGCAGGAGCTACCCTCGACCTCTGCTGGCGTGGTCTTCACTCCTGTCGATTATCCGGCCATCCGGAGCGCCACGGTCGAGCGCATCATCGCCGCGTTTCGCAGCCACGCCTGCGATGTCGTCATCCCGGTTTGCGGTGAAATACACGGCCATCCGGTGTGCGTCTCACGACGAGTGATTCACGATTTGCTAAAGTTACCTGTCACCGCGCAAGCTCGGGATACCATACGCCAGTATCGAGACCGGACTGTGTTTGTCGAGGTGGAAGATCCAGGTATTACGGCCGACGTCGATACTCCCGAGGATTACCAACGCTCGCTGGAGATGTGGCACAGGCATTCTTGCCTGTGTTGGTCTTCGAACAAAACTCAATCTCGCTTCACACGGGCAGGAATGCCCTTGCGCACGATCGTGCCCATGTCCCGATGAAACGCCGCTTCCGCGTACGTTGGGTGCTCGCGGCCTGTGTTGCGCTAGTCCTCGCGATTGGCCTTCTCGCTCCTGAGCTGAGCGCCAATCGGTATCGCACTCCGATCCAACGCGCGCTCGAATCCGCCCTGAACAGGCGGGTGACCATTCGAGAAGTACATTTCAATCTTTTCACCGGGCCTGGCTTTTCTCTGGAGAACGTCGTCATACAGGATGACCCGGCGGCCGGCGTGGAACCTTTCGCTCACGTTGAGCTGGTGAGAGCCCGCGTGCGCTTTGCCAGCTTGTTAACCGGGCGGCTTGCGTTCTCGAATCTGACATTAGTAGAGCCGAGCGTGAATCTTGTGAAGATGGAATCCGGCGGCTGGAATTTCCAGCGGCTGCTCGACCGGGTCTCCGCGCAAGGCGCCCACCCCGATATTCCTGAGATGCAGATCAGCTCCGGGCGCCTGAACTTCAAGTTTGGCGACACCAAGTCGGTATTCTACATCAGCAACGCGGATATGGATGTGTATCTCAAGGAGAATCGCGATCTGGTTATCCGTTTCTCGGGCGAGCCGGCCCGTACGGATCATGCGGCCCAGGGGCTGGGGCTTTTGGTGGCCCGCGGAGCGCTGCGCTCCCGCACAGGAGCTGAGGATCAAGTGGATATGAGCGTGCAGCTCGAGCGCACTTCGATTAACGAGCTCGTGAAATTAGTGGAGGCCCGTGACATCGGCGTCCGGGGTAGTGTCGCCTCGAACATGAAATTGTCCGGCCCGTTATCGCACATCACTATCTCGGGAGATCTCCGGATCGACGATATTCACCGTTGGGATCTAATGCCGAACAAAGGCGAAGGCTGGACGCTCAAGTACGGTGGATTCCTCGAAGTTCGCAACCAGCGCATCGAAATCAACACCAGCGCGCCCGATAATCAGAACGCTCCGGTGACCGTGAAGTTTGTGGCTTCGAATTATCTGACCGCTCCCGAGTGGACAGCATCGATGGTTCTTCATCAGTTGTCGGCCGGATCGCTGCTCGAGACCGCGCGCCATCTGGGCGCTCCGTTTCCAGCCGGAGCCGTTCTCGATGGCAAGGTGGACGGAGAGATCGGATATGCCAGGGCTGAAGGCGTCCGAGCCCGCCTGGTGCTGACCGAGGCTGCATTTAAGTTCCCGCAGGGCGGTACCACGGAGTTTGCGAGCGCGCCGGTCACTATCGCGAACAATGAAGTGATTTTCGGTCCCGCGAATGCGCTGCTAGATAACGATCAGACGGCGGCTCTGGAGGCGCGTTACCAGTTCGACGCCAAGGCGCTCTCGCTGAAAATCAGCACACCGCTTTTGAGCATTACCGAGACCAGGACAATCGCCGACCGGCTGCTCGGCACCGGCCCGCTTCCGCTGCTTGCCAGTTGCAGGCAGGGCGCATGGAAAGGCTGGATGGGGTTTGCGCGTTATGACGACGGCCCTGCAATCTGGACCGGCCAATACGATCTTCAGAGTACGCAAATCGAGGTGCCCGGCTTAGCCGTCCCGTTTCGCATCGCTTCCGCGACCGTAGAGGTGCAAGCCGGCCAGATCCAGATCAATCGCATCCACGGCCATGCGGGAGACCTTGTTATCGACGGTGACTACCGGCGGTTTCTGGATGCGGAACAGCCCGATCGCGTGCGGCTGAGTGTGCCCGAAGTTCAACTCACTGAGCTGCAGCGTGTCTTCATGCCGACCCTCGTTCGTCAAGAGGGATTTCTCGCGCGTACTTTCCGCCTGCAACCCGCTACCGTGCCGGAATGGTTGAAGGACCGGCAAGTGGAAGGGTCCATTCAGATCAAAAGCCTGCTGTTGGATGAGACTCCGCTCGGAAGCGTGCGATCCCGGTTGATTTGGAACGGCGTGCACCTGCAGTTTCCAGGGATTGAAACTCGCCTGAATGAAACGATCGGGACTGGAAAGCTGGCGTTAAACCTGGCGAGCTCGCTGCCGCAATACAGGTTCAATGGCAGGCTGAGCTCGGTAGATTACCGGAATGGCAAACTCGATATCGATGGAGTATTCGAAACAGCCGGCGTGGGAGCGGCGCTCCTCCGCAATGCGCGTTGCGATGGGTTGTTCAGTGGCTCCGCGATCAATCTGGCGTCCGATACGGAAGTGGATGAAATGTCGGGCGAATTTCACGTGGAGCCGGGAACCTTGATCTCCCGGCTATTGCTTTCAAAGCTCCAGGTCACGCAGGGGCCGAACGTGTTGCACGGCCAAGGCGCAAGCCAGGCGGATGGGCGCATCGTCCTGGACTTGACTACTAGCACACGCAAACAGGTCCGGTTGACCGGGATGTTGCTTCCCTGAGTGGCACAGGCATTCTTGCCCAATGCCACTTACTTTGCAGCAAGCCACGCTTTTTCAGAGGCGTACGTTCGGTTGTCAATGTGGAGCAGGTCCCCGACCTGCTCTCGATCCTCCGCTTTTGTGGCCTTTTTAGCTCCTGATGCGAGCAGGTCGGGGACCGGTCGGGGACCTGCTCCACACCGGTCCAGAGACATAAGCTATTGAAAATGTCTCAGTTGCGCTTAAGGAAGTGGCACAGGCATTCTTGCCTGTGTTGCACTTAAACGAAGACCCTGATCTTTTCAATCGACTCTCTGCCCGGCTACCCCGTCAGACCTGCAGATCGCGCAGATAAGGAACGCTGGCCCTCATCAACTCCAGATTCATCTCGACGAAATAATTCTTGATCCCGCCAATCTTCGCGCCTGTAAAGATTTTCTTCCAGTCGAGGGTGCCCTGTCCCACCGCCATGGTTTTCCTGGTTTGCGCTGACCAATCCTGCACGTGCATGGAAATGAAGCGGCCCGGGTACTTCGTAAAGTACTCGGCTGCGTCGTAGCCGCGGCTGATGGTGGAAACCTGGAATTGGAACTTCACCAGCTTTGGATCGAGAAGATCCAGCAATACGTCATAGGTCCGCTTGGCGTCGACTGTCGAGAGCTCAAAGCCCTCGTTGTGAAGGCCCTGTTGAATACCGGCCTTGGCCGACTGTTCACCCATCTTGTTGTACTCGCCAGCCGCCCGCTTCACGTCCTCCATCGTTGGGTTACGCGGCCCATCGAGGCTCGGTACCAGTATTTGCGTCAGGCCGAGTTCTTTTGCCCAGACAATCCTGTCCGCGAGATTCTCTCTAAGCTCTTTTATGCCGAAATGAGAGCTCTCGCAGGAAACACCCAGATCACCGAGGATTTTCCGAAGCTCAGCCGGTTTGTATTTGGCGAGGACACCGAACCCGGAATCGGCGTAACCCCACGGAGAGCACAGCTCGATGGTCTGAAATCCAGCGTCGGCTAACTGCTTGATCGTGCCAGGAAAATCCTGCGCGATCATACTTCTGACGGGATAGGTCTGACATCCGATCGGCATGCCAAGCGGATTGGCGCGCAGTTTCAGCGTGACCGCCGGCAAAAGCCCGGCAAATTCTCTTCTCGATATCGCCCGCATTTTGCTAACCTCCGTACCCGCTGCGAGAGGGCGGATCGACCAAGCGATTGGCCCGCTCTGAGCTCACAATCCGGGCGTTCACATCATCCCACTTCAACAAGTCTCCCGGGAAGCGCTGTGCCAGGCATCCGAGCAGGAAAGCCGTCGTGACCGGTGCCTGGAGTTCGAAGTTGGCCAGCGGCGCGGAGCCGCCTTTGCACGCCGCAATCCACTGATCGATGGCCACATCTCCGCGTCGTGCAGCGGGCCGGCGCTCGGGTGCCTGATACTTCTTCGACTCGGGATAGACGCGCGGATGATTGCCATTGAACCCGGCCAGAAGCAGACCCTGGTCGCCGACGTACATGATACCTTCGCCGGCTTCCCCGCCCTCGAACAATTTCTGGTCATCGGAGCTGATTCCAGCAGGCCGCGCCGGGCGCAAACCGCCGTCATACCAGGCCATGTGTACGGGCGGGCGGCCTGGTTGCTCCTGAAAGTTCAGATGAACGATGGATGCTTTCGGAAATGTTTCGTCATAGGAATCGCTGGAGCTCGCTTTCACGCTAACCGGCGGAGTCAATCCGAGTATCTTGAAAACACCGGCGAAACTATAGCAGCCCATATCGCCGAACGAGCCGCAGCCGAAGTCATACCAACCGCGCCACACAAACGGAAGATAGGCATTGTTGAAAGGCCGGGCGGGCGCCGGGCCCAGCCACATATCCCAGTCGAGACCCGGCGGGACCGGCTGCGTTTCGCCGGGACGATTTACACCTTGCGGCCAAAACGGACGGCTGGACCAGTTGTGCACCTCGCGCACTTTTCCAATAGCGCCATCGGCCAGCCATTCGGAAATGATCTTCGTCGCATCGCTCGAAGGATTGTTGACTGTAAGTGAAGTCGCGACCTTCATCTCTCGCGCCGTCTGGGCCATGCGCCGCGCTTCGCCGATGGAATGGGCCATCGGCTTCTGACCGAGCACATGCTTGCGTTTGCGCATCGCGGCGATGCCGATGGGAGCGTGCCAGTGATCCGGAGTCGCTATATAGACCGCGTTCAGATCGTTTTCCTTTTCGAGCAGCTCGCGGTAATCGCGATAAGCTTTGCAGCCTTTGTAGGAACCGGTCCGGGACCCCTGATGCGCGCCGTAATACGCTTCGATTAAGCGCTTGGCCGGCTCGCGTCCACCCATGCCCAGGCTGGTGCGGAACGTGTGTGTGAGCTGAGCTTCGCCCGGCGATGCGAGATCCGGCGCCCAGTTTTCGTAACCGGGGCCGAGCAGCTTGCGCGCATCCTTCAGGAGAGCATTGGAGGAATATTCGACATAGTTTTTGCTCCCCTCGTTGACATCGCAGACGGCCACCACCTGGATTTCCGGACGCGCCAGAAGCTCCATCGTGACGGCCTGCCCTTGCCGTCCCAGGCCGATCGAAGCGACAGTAATTTTATCGCTTGGGGCAACATAGGCCTGGCCCCCGAGCACATGCCGGGGAACGATCATGAACGCGGTAGCGCCGACAAAAGCCCGCCGGCTGAGAGTAGTGGTTTCTTTTTCCAAATCCTGCATAGGCGAAAGTATCGCACTTTTCGGCTTGCAGTCAAACCGAGCCGCGGCCGTCAGAGAGCGGTCCTCTACACGATTCCGCCCTCGCGCCATCCGCGATCATGGTCATAAGCTGACGAGATCTTAACCTGAATTCCGAAGTTGGAGGGTAGGCGCGTAAACTGACAGCATGGAAGCTGAAGGGACGCGGATATTCGACGGGCGTAAGGTGGAGTTGAGGGAGACGGAGCAGGCCCTGACGCCGTTTGG
>JBPCOQ010000096.1:0-4790 GCA_051000095.1 Bryobacteraceae bacterium
CCAAACGGCGTCAGGGCCTGCTCCGTCTCCCTCAACTCCACCTTACGCCCGTCGAATATCCGCGTCCCTTCAGCTTCCATGCTGTCAGTTTACGCGCCTACCCTCCAACTTCGGAATTCAGGTTAAATAGTACATGTAGCGCGCCCACAAGAGAAATCGAGCCCGGCTTGCAATCGCGTTGCACCCTCCAATCGGCGTCTTGCCTCAGCATGTGCTTCACTCAGGATGGGAGCGTCTACGGCGCGGGGCAGGCGCCAAGACCCACCCTACAGCAATTATGTTTTGTGACGTCAGCCTCCCGGTTCCGCTAGATCAGCCGTTCAGCTATAGCCTGCCTGAGACCCTTCACCATCGCGTGAAGCCCGGATGCCGCGTCCTCGCGCCGCTTGGTTCTAGAAAGCTCACCGGCGTTGTCCTCAGCACGTATGCGGATCCGCCAGCCGGTCCCGTCAAGGATGTCTTCCGGCTGATCGACGAAGAGCCGGTGCTCAACTCGGAACTGTTAGCCCTGGGCCGCTGGATCTCGTCTTATTACTGCGCTCCGCTCGGCGAAGTGCTGCGCAGCATGACTCCCCTCACCGGCGAGATGCGCCGCAGCAAGATGTACTCGCTCACCGATGCGGGCCGTGATGCCGCGCGGCAACTGCTGCTGACCGAGGCGGCGGACGATCCGATGATAAAGGCGCTTCGGATTCTGGACGCGCGCCCCGTCTCTGACGCTTATCTCAAGAAGAAGATTCCTACCGCGGCAAATATACTGCGGTCGCTCCAGAAGAAAGGATTCCTGGAGATCGAAGACGTGCAGGCCGACCGCGACCCGTTGCGCGCCGCCGCTCAAAGGCTCCGAGCTACAGGACTTGGCACATCCGCGCAGGGACAAAAACTCATCAAAGCCGAGCGCGAGCTGCACGCCTTTCTAGAACTGCATCCGGGCAGTCACAACGTGCTGCAGCTCGAGGCCTCGGTCAACAACGCCAGCCAGGCCGCCCGCGCGCTCGCCCGCAAGAAACTCATCCAGCTTGAAGTGGAAGCGCCGGTGATCGATTCGCTTCCAGCCCGGGCGCCGCACAGGCTCAATATGCATCAACAGCAGGCCTATCTCGAGATCGAATCCGCTTTACAGGAAACGCGGTTCTGCACTCTTCTTCTGTACGGCGTCACCGGCTCGGGCAAAACCGAGGTCTATCTTAAAGCCATCGATGCATGTCTCGCTTTGGGCAGAAGCGCGCTGTTGCTGGTGCCTGAGATCGCGTTAACGCCCGCCGTGGCCGGGCAGTTCTTCCATCGCTTTGGCGACCGCGTCGCGATCCTGCATTCGGCGTTCAATGACATCGAGCGAGCCGAGCAATGGCGGCGCATTCAGAAAGGCACGGCCCGCGTCGTCGTCGGCACACGTTCGGGCGTTTTCGCGCCCGTGCAGAATCTCGGCCTGATCGTGATCGATGAAGAGCACGACCAGAGCTATAAGCAGCAGGAGACGCCGCGTTATAACGGCCGCGATGTGGCGATCGTCCGCGCTCAAGGCGCCAACGCCGTGGTGGTGCTAGGCTCGGCGACGCCCAGCCTCGAGAGCCGCTATAACGCCGAGCGCGCTAAGTATAAACTTCTGGAATTGCCGGAGCGCATCGAACAGCGGCCCATGCCGGAAGTCGAGATGATCGACATGCGCCAGGAGTTTCTCGAGACCCGCAAGCAGGCCACGTTCTCGCGGCGAATGCTGGAGGCGATCGCCGGGCGATTGGAAAAGGGCGAGCAAACCATGCTGCTGCTCAACCGCCGGGGCTTCTCGAGCTTTGTCGCGTGCCGGTCCTGCGGCGAGCGCATCGAGTGTGTCAACTGCTCGGTCACGCTGACCTTCCATCGGCGCGATCGCCGCCTGCTCTGTCACTATTGCAACTACGCGCGGAAAGTTCCGGCAACTTGCCCCAAGTGCAACAGTGAGTATCTGAACTTTATCGGGGTCGGTTCGGAAAAAGTAGAGGAGGAGCTGCACCGGGAATTTCCCGAAGCCCGGATCGCTCGCATGGACCGCGATACGGTCAGCGGCAAGCGGCACTTCGAAACCATTCTGCACGGCTTTCGCGATGGCGATTTCGACATTCTGGTGGGTACCCAGATGATCGCCAAAGGACACGACATCCCGAACGTGACGCTGGTCGGTATCGTGTCGGCCGATGTTGGCCTGGGCATGCCGGATTTTCGTGCCGCCGAGCGGACTTTTCAACTCCTGACGCAAGCGGCTGGGCGGGCGGGACGCGGCATCATACCGGGGATCGTACTGATTCAAACCATCAACCCCGATCATTACGCAGTCAAGTTTGCTTCGCACCAGGATTACCAGGGTTTTTACGAAAAGGAGATCCAATTCCGGCGCTTGATGCGCTATCCGCCTTTCAGCGCCTTAGCAAATGTATTGGTGCGAAGTGAGAAGCAGGAACAGGCCCTGGCGATGTCGGCCGAGCTGGGCCGCTTGCTCGACCCGGCGCCCGAGGGGCTGAAGTTGCTTGGTCCGGCGGAAGCTCCGGTGGCCAAACTAAAGAGTGAGTACCGGTATCAATTGCTGATCAAAGCGGCGAGCCGTGTAAAGCTGAATGAGACGCTACGCCAACTGCGGAGTTATGCGCTCGAAAAACGCTGGAGCGCCACAGGGCTGGTGATCGACGTAGACCCATTGACTCTGCTGTAACGGCCTCAGCCTCACTGCAGTGGGCCAACTTACTTCCTCATGGCCGCGCCGAAACCGTATGCGTTATACCCGCGCACGATATTTGCACGGGCCCTATCACTGTTGCTGGCATTTGAACGGACACCTGGTAAAAGCCCACTAATCCGGGCGCCAGTCCGGCGAACAACAGCGGCAGATTGCATTCAAGCGGGCCGGTAACCAACGCCGGCGGTTCACTCGGACCGGCATCTCCAGTTTTGACGGACGGCTGGACCGGACCGAGGCCAGTGATGTAGAAATGGATCACCTCACCGGGATGGGCAGGGCTTTGAAGTGAAACATTCCCGCTCCAATCCTGATGGAATGGCCCTGCCGCGAGGCTGGGAAGCTGCGGCCTGGTTTCGACGATGTTCCCCTGCGTGAGCATCTCGAAGGGTGAGCCATTATCGATAGTCAGAGTGACGGATGCGGACGAGGGGAGTTCCCAGGGGGCCTGCACCCAAAGACCCCAATCCTCTAACCCCACAGTGGGCGCGGCAATTCCATCGAATGCCACTCTTGGATCGTTGCCGAAACCTTTGCCAAAAATGAAAACGGCGGAACCAGGAACTATCCGCCCGGGATTCTGGGCCGCCCCGATCGGCGGAATCGGCTGCCGTATTCCATCTGTCACCGTATTCACCTCATACAGCGCTCCAGTGTTCGAAACGAACCAGGCAGTCTGCCCGTCATCCGACAGTGTCAACTGCGCGATGCCATCGCGATCATTGGTGAGCGCTCTGAGCGCGCTACCATCGACATTCATCGCGTAAGCCTGAAAGAGGGTGGATGGGCCAGTTGTACCAGGCTTAGTAATCCACAAAAATGCGACCTTCTGACCATCGGCGCTGAGGACCGGGGCGCTAAAAAAACCACTGCCCGGCATGAGCGCGTTGTCCTCGCCGGTGTCCGGATTGAAAACGCGGAGTTCGGAAGGAGAGCAGCATACCTGATAAATCACCGTCTCCCCCGCTGAGTCGATCACGGCATTTGCCGGATAACCGCTGACCGCAGGAGCAATTACAAGCTTGCCGCGCCGGTAAACGTAGACTTGCGAATTGGCGACCAGCACAAATGTTCCGTCGTCGGCGACGACGCGGCCATCGGGAGTAAACCGTGCATTCGCATCATTGATCAACGTCGCCGCCACTTGTTGTCCAGCTTCCAAATCCACGATCTTGATATCCGACAAATTGTAGAGCTTGGGCTGGCTCGAGAGGACCAGATACCGGCCATTGCCGCTTAGTCGCCCGGAACCTCCGTAGGTAAGAGTGCCCTGTTGTCCGGGTATACCTTGGACGGACGTGACATAAGGATCGAGGTGGAACCCGCAAATGATACTATCGCCCGTGCACTCCACTTGTCCCCGGTAAACGAGTACGCGTCCGTCACGACTGAGATCGGGCTGGGAGAGGTTGTATGCATTGGTGGTGCAAAACCCGAGGCACGTGCGCGGAAAACCAGCATTCGTTACGGCAGCCACTTTGGTGAGCGAGCTCTGGCCAATTTTGAAGATCCGTCCTTGTGCGGGTTCACCAGAGCCTTTCAGCGGCAGAGCGGTGGAGAAATACACATCCTGGCCATTGCCAGGAGCGACAATGCCGCCGAACTGCGCGGCCGTCGGCAACGCTGCCAAACAGGCAACAGCAAATGCGCGGCTTGAGGTTGCCATTAAGCGCCTCTAAGCGGATTGCGAATACCCGATCGTTGGTGCCCTGAGTCTATCAGATCTCACGATCCCTCGCTCTTACGTCGCTGGAGCGCAGCGGGCTGGTGGTCGACGTAGACCCATTGACTCTGCCGTGACGGCGGCGCCTAATGGCGTTCCGCACCGGGTGGGCACCGAGATGAGTCTCGACGCGGCACGCACAAGTGTTTCTCTGCCCGGCGGCCAGGCAAGGAAAGGATTGAAAACATCAGGGTGTTTGTCTAGTGCAACACAGGCAAGAATGCCTGTGCCTGGAGTTTCTACATTTCTCCATCGAATTGTTTTATCCGAACTGAGATCCGCCAGCGAACGGGGTCCTCTTAAGGAGTCGGTCTGTAACGGTTTTCTATTGACAGACCGACGTAAGTAGGTCATGCT
>JBPCOQ010000129.1:0-16165 GCA_051000095.1 Bryobacteraceae bacterium
CATCATAGCGGACGAGATAATCCAACACATCTATGTCATCAAGGAAGGCCTGATCCGGAGCATGGAGATCCGAAAGCCAGAAATTTCATCTCCGGCGTTCCCTAAATCAAACTGACCCACTACCCGGTTTTGCAACGATACGGTAAGTGCGTGGGCGGGCTTTGCGCAGCCGCGAATTCATGTAAAAGGACATGATAAACCTGCCCGCGCAGTCGAACAAGCAAAACGCAGCGAAGCTGAAAACGGATCGGTAGTTTGCCAACACCCGTCCCGAGGTAGAACTCCGAGCATTTCCTCGCGCCCGTCGTTTCGCGCAATATGGCGATCCTGCGCGGTAGGGTAACCGCATATTCTGAATGAAAGGAGCGCAGATCATGGCGATTCTCGATTGGTCACAATGCCCCGCCGCGGAGAGCATCCCCGGCAAGCGCGGCGGAGCATAGGTATTCCGCGGAACCCGAATACCGGCTTCGACGGTGTTCGAGAACCGGGGGGACATGAGCGTTGACGAGTTAGTGGAAGAATTCGGTGTGACGCGGGAACAGCTTCAAGCTGTTCTGCAATTCGCAGCCCACAGCACGGATGCATCAGCGCCTCGGCCCTGAATGCTGGTTCCTTTGACAATGGCACGCCGCGCACTCTTGCCCGTTATCTGATCGGCCACCACGCGGGCACGGAAGCCCGCGCCCATGGGTGGGAAGAATTGGAAAACGGTGGGCTGTTGACCGTGGCCTCCACCGAATCGCCAGCTAACTACTCCCAGAGGGAGCGGTCGTTGCTGAACTGGTATTGTTATTTCGTCGCGGGCACTTACCGACGGAAGCAAATGAAATCCTCACCGAAAAGGTTGAGTAACCTCGGAGTCGTTAGCTGGCCCGGCCTGCTCGTAATTCTCCTGCTCTCAGCCTAGTACTGGGCTTGCTGCAAATCCAGCGGCGCGCTTGCGCTGGAGGAAATTGCGCCACTTGTATTCGGAAGGCGGGAGAATGGGCTTGCTGTGAACCTCTATATGGAAAGCGCGGCGACCACAACCTTCCGAACATCGGCGAAACCAAGATTACACAGCACACGGGCTATCCCGCAAGCGGACATCAAACTGATCATCGAGCCGGCCAAGCCGGCCAGTTTCCCGCTATTTGTGCGCATCCCGGGTTGGGCCGGGGGAGCCGCCGTGAACGTCAACGGAAAGCCGGCGAGCGGCACAGCCGTGGCGGGCCGCTATTTCAAATTCTACAGAGAGTGGAAAAGAGAGATGAGATACTCCTCAAATTTCCAATGAAGCTTCGGATCCAATCTGGTTTAGAAGCTGGCAAATCGATCAACTTCTGTCGCTTAGGGTGAATATGGAGAACGCAATTCTCATCTGACTGGTGAGCGCTGGCAGCTCCTGGGGACAAGCTAAAGCATGTTCCATGCTAACTGCCGTTTGTACGCTCATGCAAATACCTGGCATCGGTGGAAAGCGGCGCCGGCACCTTTCTGAACGGCACACGCGCCCCGAACATAGCTACTGGAATCGAAACGTACGAGCGAGGACATAGCCCGCCGCCAGCGCGATCAGAACCAGCGCGCTGAATTGCCACACGACCGCGCCCGGCTCCGCGCCGAAGCTCATCAACTGGTGTAGCGCGTCCATCGCGATGCCGGTCGGAATCCAGTGGGCCAGTGTTTGGCACCATTTTGGCGTGACCTCGATGGGCCACCAGCAGCCGCCGAGCGATGCCAGCAGATTGGATGCGATCGCGCCCATCACGATCACCTGGCGCTGCGTGCGTCCAAAGTTTCCGAGCAGCATTCCCAGAACCGCGGCTAGCGCGGCGTATGCGAGCAGTATTGCAATCACCGCCCACAGGTGAGCGCCCCAGCGTACATGGAACAAAACAGTGCCGGTCAACAGCGCAAATGCGACTTGAATTGCGCCGAGCGCCATGCGCGCGCCCCATTTACCGAGCACTACGAAGCCGCGCGAAATCGGCGACGAGGCGAGCCTACGCAGAATCCCCTGCTCGCGTTCGATCGTCAACGTGACACCATTCGTAAGCAAGGCCATCAGAATAAAGAAGACGAGACTACCGGGCACCGATTGCTCGAATCCCGTGGGGATTTCTTTACGCCGGCCTGCTCGCTCGACCGATAAGGTCAATGCCCGGGGAGAATGTGCGGGCGCATCCGGCGGCGCGAGAACGGCCGCAATCGCACGCGACATGCGAATCCGATCGTAATCGGCATCCATGCCGGAAGACGGGCGCGTGAGCTCGAGCGTGACCGGCTTCCCCGCCAGTACGGAAGCCGTCATCCCGGCTGGAATCTCGAGCTGGCGATCCAAGTGCTTGAGCTCCGCTAAGCTGCGGGTTCGAATTACCTGGTAATCCAGGCGCTCCAGATGGCGGATCAACTCGCCGGCGAGGAAACCCGCATCGTCCGGAACATACACCGCCAGCTTGTCACCGCCCGGGGGAGGACCATAGGCGCCGCTCATGATCGTGCCGACGAAATAAAAAAATATGATCGGCATCACGAACGCCCAGACCATCGTTTCGCGGCGGCGCAAGTTGTACTTGAGATCCTGAACGGCGAGAAACCACGCATCCCGAAGCATGTTTATACTACCGAAGAAAAGCACGCCGTATGCGCCAAGCCGAGCCGAAGAAGGCGAGACAACTCACGGCCAGGAGCCCGAGCGTCGCGATCGAAATCTGTTGCAGGCGGGCGGACCCGTCGAGGATTGCCTTGAAGTTGCCAATCGCCCAGCCATTCGGTGTCCAGTGTCCAAGCGCGGAAAGCCAGGGCGGCATCAACTCGAAAGGGAAGAACGATCCGCCCACCATGCCCAGCAAGAACAATACGATTGTCAGCACCACGCGGCTGGCCGTCTCGCTGGCGGAGCAGACGCTGAGCGCCAGCATCATCAGGAATAGCGCCACACCCGAGAAGGTGACCCATAAGATAGCGCCGGGCAGGTTCGCAATCGGCAGCTTGAAGGCCAACCGCGCGCAGATTAAGCCCACACTTGCGACGCCGAATAGAACGACTGCCGCAACGAGCACCCGGCCTGCCAGGAAGGCCTCCATGCGTTGGGTGCTGGTTGCTAATCGCCGGATCGTACCGGCTGCATCCTCCCTCCAGATATCAACGCTCAAAGCTTGGCTCACAAACAGGACGGCCACGAACAGCATTCCCGGAAAGAACAGCGCGCCGATGTTGAAATCATTCCGGCCCTTGCGGGCAAGCGTGCGGGTTTCAAGCTGAATCAGAGGGGTCGAATTACTGAGTGTCTCCGGATGATTCGCGATGTCGAGAACCGCCGAAAGTGTCTGCTCGATTATCCCAGGCAGAATGCGCTGCGCTGGATTGGTGATCAGGTGGATCTGGGCCGGTTTTCCGCTGAACCAGGCGGCTCCCAACCCTTTTGGGATGACGAGCGCCGCTGATGCTTCGTCACGATTAACCCTCTCGCGCGCGGTCCGCTCGGTCTCAACATGCTCGGTCGCGATCATATCGCGCAGCGAGCCCTGGCTGAAAGCGGCAGTGAGGGCACCACTCAGCAGGGTGTGATCGTGGTCGATAATGAGCAGTCTGCCATGTGGCTTTGCACTACCGTCTCCGAAGATCAGCGCCAGTAAGAACGTGACGATGAGAGGGATCGCCATGCCGGCGAGCACCGAGGCCGGGTCGCGACGCAGCCGCTGCAGATCTTTCAAAGTGTTGGCCAGAATAAAGCGCATGTTGCTCACTCGCGAAGCTGCGCGCCCGTCAGCTTGATGAACAGGCTTTCCAGACTCGGTTGATTCAGCGTTGTGACGCGGATGTCGGAGCCAGCCGATGCCAACGCAGAAAAGATGGCTGGCAACTTGCGTGACGCCTCGGCCATCGCGAGCACCAGGATGGTCTCTTCGCTCTGAACGATCTCAATACTGTCGAGCGGTTGCAACGCCGTCCGGACCGCATCCTGGTGGAAGGCGCCTGAAAACCGGACCAGTTCGTGTCCTCCCAATAGCGAGCGCAGCTCGGCCAATGTCCCGTGGGCGATCAATTTGCCGTGATCCATGATGCCGAGAACGTCGCACAGATTCTCGGCTTCTTCCATGTAATGCGTCGTGTACAGGACGCACGCGCCGGCATTGGCTTGCGCACGCACCAGCTCCAACAAGCGCACGCGGCTCTGGGGATCGACACCCACAGTCGGCTCATCGAGCAGCAGAACCCGAGGCTCGTGAACGATGCCGCACGCGAAATTCAGCCGCCGCTTCATCCCGCCGCTGAAGCGCTTGACCGGCTCCTTCGCGCGATCCTGCAAACCGGTGAGCTCCAGAACTTCCCGGATGCGCTCGCGCAGGCGCGGATTGCGCATTCCTTGTGCGCCGCCCCAGTAAGACAGGTTCTCAGTGGCGGTGAGATCTTCATACAGAGCGATGTCCTGGGGAACGACGCCGAGCGTCTTCCGAGCGGCCGTGCCTTCCCGGATGATATCGTGCTGCATCACGCGGACATGCCCGGCGGTAGGCACGATCAAGCCACAGACGCAACTGATGGTCGTGGTTTTCCCCGCGCCATTCGGACCGAGCAGGCCAAAGATCTGCCCTGGGCGCGCAATGAACGAGACATCGTCAACCGCACAGAAATTCGCAAACGCCTTGCGAAGATGTTGTACCTCGATCATTCCTGCACCCGATACACTACAAATCGGCTGTTCTGATAAACCGGCGCGGGGCTGGGCATCCGCGAGGCGCGCGTGAGGATTACATAATCGACGCCTAGTGCGGGAAGCCGGAGGAAATCTGCGGGGCGAAACGCGAGCGCGTTCGCCGCCCGCCAGCGTGACCACCATTCTTCGCCCAGCGAACGGTAGTAATTCACTTGGCCGCCCGACTTCCAATCCACATACACCGATCGTAAGCTGCGGGCGCGAACGATCCCGGGATATAACGCTCCGCCCGCATCGGCGAACAGGAGCATCGCGTCTTTGGGAGTCCGTTTTCCCAAGAAGCGGGCGAGATCGCTCACGCCGGAGTCTTCGAGATTCGAATAATTGTGCACTTGGCCGAAGGTGGGGGGCAAGACAAAGGCGGCCAGCACTACCAAAACGAGAATCTGCCTCCGGAACGCAACAGCCAGCGCGGTACACAGCGCCAAGCCAATTACCAGAAAAGTCCGGGGCCGCAGGAAATTCTCAATGCGGTCCTGCATGGGTATCACAAACACGAACGCAAACCACAGGACTGCTTCGACCACTCTGCGCCTTTGCGCGGCATGAACGCCGGCAGCCGCGCTTAGGATACCAGCGAACGAAGTCACGAACAGCAGGGCCCGTGCCGGCTGGAATTGTGGGATAAAGCCCCATTTGAAGTTCTCGAGCAGAACAAATGATATAGGTACCGACAACACTCCGATCAGCGGCAACCCGAGCAGAAATTGTTGGCCGCCTTGGGGCCGGACGCGCCAGAACGCCAACAACCCTGCGATCCAATAGAACAGATATCGCCACGCCAGGGAACCGATCCAAGTGGAAACCCAATTGTAGGACGCCCGCATGCGTTGTAGTTTTTCAAATTCAGGATCGATCCGAAAGAAAAACGCCTGATGCTCCGCGACGCCTGCCTGGAAGCGCGAGGCCGCAAATAAGAGCAAGCCGGCGCAGAGCAGTGGCGCGAGAATCTTGTAATCCTTCCGCCGTAGCGTCACGAACCCGAAAACAATCCAGAATGGAAGCGTTGTAGGTGCATGATACAGAAACGCCGCCGATGCAATCACGCTGGCCCACATCGGCCTTTCGCGCGCCGCGAGCCCGATGGCCAGCATCACCAAGCCAAGCGCGAACCCGCGCGGCACGGGTTCGTACTCGATGGTCAGGATCGCGGGTCCCACAATGGTTGCCCCGAGTGAACAGATCGCGGCCACCAGCAATGCCATCCAGCGGGCAAGCGGAAAAGCCGAGGCCAGCAGGTAAATTCCCAGGATCTGCAAGGCGCGGAACAGCAACTGCTGCGTGGTGAGGACGCTCTGAACAGAGGCGCGCGTCACCCAACGTAGCGCGATCGAAATCTCGTCGTACAGCGTGTACGAGAGGTGAGGCTTGGTCGCGACCAGATCTTGAGGAAAAGTAGAGGGATCCCAGATGTGCTCAATCATCGGCACATAGATCTGCGTGTCGGATTGCAGGTACGTGTGCCCTGGGAATACGAAGAAGCCCAGCAGCGTTAGAACGAAGATGGAGCAGCCAACCGCGAGGCGGCCTCCCATTACTGAGCCGGCGTTTTATCCAATTGTTGTTTTGCCCAGAGGCGGTTCGGGTTCAAGTCCAGCGATTTCGAGAAAGCCTTGCGGGCTTCGGCATTCCGGTTTACTTTGCGCAAGGCCAGTCCCAGCCAGAGGTGCGCGTCGGCCGATTTCGGATTCAACTCAATAGCCTTTTCGAAATCCTTGATGGCGAGCGGAATGCCTCCTCCCAAGGCCGGCGGTAAATAGTAATTCCCGACGCCATGGCTGACGTAGGCATCCGACGACTTCGGATCCAGCTCGATGGCTTTATCGACCGAGGCCAGCGCGCATTTCCCGTAACGCAGGCCCGCCAAGCCGTTGCTCGATACCATCTGACCGCACAAGGTACCCAACAGACGATGATACTCGGCGGTGCTGCCGTTCAGGGCGACTGCCTTCTCTGCCGCCTTCATGCCCGCCTCGGCCAGTTCCCTGCCCCGCGCCTTATCATGGGTTTCAATCGCGATTTCGGCGGCGAAAGATTGCGCCAGCGCCAGCCGGTATTGTGCGTTGGCGTCGTTGGGCCGCTTCTCGGCCGCGGCATGTAATTCGACGATCATCTTATCGAATGCCGCCTTGTCCTGCCGGTCGCGCGCGGTCTGGAGATCCATGGTCCCGATGACGAAAAGGACTGGCGCGAGTACCAGCGCGCCGAGTGTCGTGAAAAATGTTGCGCTCATCTACTTTGATTTTAAGCTGATTCAACCGGAGAACGTGTTACTTTGGGGTTCCCCCCATGCGGCCATTTCTGTTTGTCGCCGCGGTTCTGCCGCTCTTCGCCCAAGTCAGTGCCAGCAAAGTTGCGCTCGGTAAGAAGCTGTTCTTTGAAACCCGCGTCTCGGCGGATGGCAAGGTCTCCTGCGCGAGTTGCCATAATCCCGATCATGGTTTTGCCGACGCTCGTGTCCGCAGCGCCGGTGTCTTTGGACGCGAAGGCGAGCGGCATGCACCGTCGCTAGTAGGCCGTGCGTCCGGCGCCTTGGAATTTTGGGACGGTCGGGCCGCCACTCTGGAGGATCAGGTTGTCGAGCCGATCAAGAACCCGCTTGAGATGGACACCACCCTGAATGCGGTGGTCACCCGTCTTGGCTCCGATCCTGCCTACGCGGGGTTAACGATCGAATCGGTCACCCAGGCGCTCGCCAGTTACGTCCGCACCATTCGCTCGGAAGATTCACGCTTTGATCGCTACTTAACCGGTGCTCCGTCCGGATTTTCGGACACCGAGCGCGAAGGTCTGCGCCTGTTCCGCGACCGGGCCCGCTGCTACATCTGCCATGCCGGAAATAATCTGACGGACGAGATGTTCCACAATACCGGAGTCGCATGGCGCAAGGGCCGCTTAGAGGACGAGGGCCGCGCCCGAGTGACCGGGAAGGCATCCGATCGCGGGGCATTCAAGACACCAACCTTGCGCGAGGTCGCGAAAACCGCTCCCTATATGCACGACGGCAGCATGAAAACCCTGGAGGATGTGATCGAATTTTATGATCGCGGCGGTAATGCGAACCCGAATCTCGATGAGAACCTGGTCCCACTGCATCTGTCCAAGGCGGACAAGGAAGCGCTGCTCGCCTTTCTGCGTTCGCTCTCGGGGACGGTGCGGGACGGAATATAAACTCTCCAGTTAATCGCTTATGGCTTGGCGGTATAGCCCCGCCTCGCTCTCACCGTCATCCCTGGCCGGTCTACACGAATCTCGATTTTCCGGAACGTGCCGTCCAGCGCCGCGTTCGACGAAACGTAGCCAATCGCATATTGCGTTCGCAACTCTTCCTCAATGTCGTGGAACGCGTCTTCCAGCCGCACATGCGAAACCTTCCACTCTTGGCCGCCGGTTTCCGCCGCGATCCGGTCCATATGGCTCCGGAACAGCAACAATTGCGGCGCCAATACTCTCGCCACTTTTACGCCGGTCGCATGTCCGCTGTTGAGCGCGTAAAACACCGTGTCCGCGCTCTGCAACATCTCGATAACATCCCCCAATGAATGGCGGCTCGTGGTATCTTCTCCATCGCTAATCATCACCAGGGCTTTTCTTCCTGTGACGTCTTGCAGCTTCTCGCGCGCCGCCGAGTAGATCGCGTCGTGCACGGGTGACGCGCCGTGATGAGTTTTTGGCAGCCCCAGAAACGGCGCGTCGCGATACAGCCTGGCAACATTTATCAGTCCATCCTCCAGCTCCGGAATGGAGGACGTAAAATCCGTAATCAGCTTCACGCGAAATTTGAACGCGGCCATAAAAGCGCGATCCGTGGGCTTGAGAACGCGTTTGAGAAAGCTGGTTGCCGTCTCGATATTCTGCCGGCTCAATCCGCTCTGGCTGCCGCTCAGATCGAGGACAACTCCGAGTGTTAACGGTTGATCCAGATAACGCGAGAACAGTTGAATCTGTTGCGGCACTCCGTTTTCAAGCAGCGTGAAATTGTCACGTTGCAGATCGGGTTGCAGCGCGCCATTTGCGTCCCGCACCGTGAAGGAGACGTTGACCAGGTTGACGTGGACCCGAAGGTCCGGCGGTGGCGTGTCCTGCGCGGCGAGAACGACGAGCGTCCACGGCACGACGCTCGCAACCAGCTTTGCCAGGCCTCTACTTCGTCCCACGAAGCTTGGCGAAATACCGGTCCCAAAAATCGAGCGCCGCCTGGTGCGAATTCGCCACTGGTTTCACCCGATCTCCAAACTCCAGCGCGGTGTCGCTGCTCTGGCTGTATGCGGCCCAATTCGGCAGCCCCGGCCCGTTCGGATCGCCCGTCTTTGCGAAGTTGGTCCAGTAGGACGACATCATGCCGGCGAGTTTAAAATCGATCTCTTGGTTGGGACGCTTCCCCAGTTTCAGATTGTCGAAAACGTGCGCGATCTCCGAAGCGTGAAAAGCGCCGTAGCGGCTGCTCTCCGGCCCGGGCGGCACATGGCTGAAGTAGTACAGGTAGACTTTCGACTTTCCGGTCTGCGCCGCCAAACGGGCCCAGGTACGCATCTGCCAGCCGAACGTAATATCGCGGAAGCTCGCATAGTGCGATGCTTTGGCTTCCTCGTCGGAGGGGGCCGGATAGATTTCCAGAACACCGCCGGCATCCGCCCCAAAACGGCGCTTTATCTGGTCAGTGAAGCTGGCGGCGGTTCCGCTGGATGGCCACGGCGTGAGCGACGTGCCTTCGTCGGCGTTCGAGCCCACAATCACGGGAACATCGTTCTGTTTGCCGCTCGCAAAAATGGTGTAGACATCCTGAGGAAGAAACCAGCCATCCACGTTTGCTGGAAACGACGCTGCCGCCGCGGCCTTGAGCAGATCGCCGGCAGGTTTATCGCGCAAGGCTTGCAGGCTGCCGGTGCCCACGGACGTTGCGAACTGAGCGCCGCTCCGCTCCACTTCTGCCAGCTTCTTCATGGGCCCAAAGTTGCCGCCGCTTTCCCCGATCGCGCGCTGGAACAAACCTTTGGCCAAGGGCGAAGCCACTAGCACATTCACGCTCCACGATCCGGCGGATTCACCAAAGATTGTTACGCTCTTCGGGTCGCCTCCGAAAGCCGCGACGTTGTTTTGCACCCATTCGAGCGCGGCAATCTGATCCAGGAAACCATAGTTGCCAGAGGCGTTGCGATCGGATTCCCTGGTCAACTCGGGATGCGCCAGAAACCCGAACACGCCCAACCGGTAATTGATTGTGACCAGCACCACGCCCTTGGCCGCAAGCGATTCACCATCATAGGTGGGTGTCGATCCGGAGCCGCGCGTGAGAGCGCCGCCATGAATCCACACCATCACGGGCCGCTTCTCGGTCGAGGACTTGGCCGCCGTCCACACGTTCAAGTACAGACAATCCTCCCTCATTGGTTGAGCGGCGGACGCGTAGATGGAACCTGCCGGGTAAGGCAACTGTTCGCAAACGGGCGAGAACTGATCCGCCGCACGGACGCCCTCCCAGGATGCGGCGGCTTTTGGAGCTTTCCACCGGAGTGCTCCCACCGGTGGAGCCGCAAACGGTATGCTCTTGTAGACTTGAACTTCGGGGTTGTTCCCAGCGATTCCGGAAACGGAACCGTTGGCGGTGTGGACGGGATCCTTCAGTGCGAATAACGGCAACGCGAGAATGAATGCAGCTAAGTAGCTAACGTGGCAAGAGCGCATGAGTGCCATCATATCCCAGTACATTCCAGTAACCTGCTCTACCTCCGGCGCATCACTTTACCTATGCAGCTTCTGAGCCAGGCCAGGAGTGTAAGTGCGCGCCCTCTTTAGCGCATTGTTGCTGTCGTTCGGCAGCATCGTGTTAGCGGGTCCAGCGCAGATCTCCATACTCGATCAGCAGATGCAACCTGTTTCCGGCGCTCGGGTTGAATTGAAGATGGGCGCGAATCTGACACCTGCTTCCGTTACGGATGAGAGCGGTCACGCCGCTTTCTCCCATTTGCTCCCGGGCCATTATGAGATCACAGTAACGAAAGAAGGATTCGCACCGATTGAAGCGCGGGCCATTGATGTAGCAGAGACCGGGACGGCTTCCATCCAATTGACACTCCTGCCGGCCGTGCATCAGGAGAGCGTCGAAGTACGCGGCACGCTAGCTCCCGTTGAGCAGGGATCTTCCCCGCCTGCCAATCTGCCCGCGGAGGTTGCCAAGCAACTCCCGAGCCGTCCGGCGACCGTCGGGGATGTATTGCCTTTGCTGCCGGGCGTAGCTCGCTCGCCTGGAGGAGAATTGCAGTTCTCCGGCGGCGGCGAGCATCGCAGCGCGCTCATTGTAAATTCGGCCGATGTCACGGACCCCGCGACCGGGCAGTTCGGGCTGACAGTGCCGATCGATAGCGTCGAGACTCTGAACGTCTATCAGACCCCATTCCTTGCCGAATTCGGAAGGTTTACCGCGGGCCTCGTCTCCGTGGAAACCCGGCGGGGTGGAGACAAATGGAAGTGGGAATTGAACGACCCGTTCCCTGAATTCCGCATTCGTAGCTGGGACCTGCGCGGACTTCGAACCGCAACACCGCGCCTGAATCTCGAAGGCCCTCTCATTCCAGGCAAGCTGTATTTCTCCGAGGGCTTTGAGTATGCAATTCGCAAGACCGAGGTTTTCACGCTCCCATTTCCCTACAACCAGAAAAAGCAGGAAGGCGTGAACTCTTTCGCTCAGTTGGACTGGGTGGCATCCGAAAAACAACTAGTAACCGCTACGGTTCACATCGCGCCTCAACGATTGGACTTTGTCAACCTGAACTACTTCAACCCGGAACCTACGACGCCCGACGCCAGCACTCACAATTACACCGCGACCATCGCCGACCGGCTGACCATCGGTGGCGGCTTGCTTGACAACACGCTGTCGCTGACACGGTTCGATGCCCGCGTGTGGGGGCAAGGCTCGCAGGATCTGATCCTCAGGCCCGGAGGGAACAGCGGAAACTATTTTGCGCAGCAAGATCGTAGCGCTTCGCGGCTCGGCTGGTCTTCCACCTACTCCTTCGCGCCCCTCTCTGGAATCGGAACGCACAACATCAAGGCCGGCACGTACATTGCAGGCAGCTCGGACCAGGGACAGATTACCGATCATCCCATCGATATCTTCGGCGCGGAGAATCAACTGCTCGAACGCATCAATTTCACAGGCGGGCAGCCGTTTCGAAGACTGGACGAGGAGTATGCCTTCTTCGGTCAGGATCAGTGGATCGTCACGCCACGGCTGGCAATGGACCTGGGGCTGCGCGCCGAATCGCAGGAGGTCTCGCAAGCCATGCGCCTGGCGCCACGGGCGGGAATCGCGTGGAGTCCATTCGCGAATACCGGCACCACGGTTCGCGCGGGCATGGGGTTGTTTTACGATCGCGTGCCGTTGAACGTTTACTCCTTCGATCGCTACCCCAACCAGGTGGTGACCACCTTCGACGGCGCCGGGCAAATCGCAAGCGGGCCCTTCGTCTATCAAAATGGATTGGGCGAAGTGAGTATCCGTCCTCCGTTCGTGTTTGAGAAGGCCGCGGCCGGCAACTTTTCGCCGCGCAGCACCACGTGGAGCGTACAGGTGGAGCAGCGGCTCACCCCGGCTCTGATGCTGCGGGCCGGCTATCTGCAGAATCTTTCGGCGGGTCTGGTCACCTTGAATCAGGTTGCGCCGGATCCGCTCACCGGCCTCGGCACAAATTTGCTATCGGGCGCGGGACAATCCCGCTATCGCCAGTTCGAAGTCACCGCCCGAGTGCGGTTGCAGGCCGGCGGGCATCTGTTTTTGTCTTATGTGCGCAGCCGGGCGCGAGGCGATTTGAACGATTTCGCGACCTTCCTCGGCAGTTTCCCCGCTCCCATTATTCGCGGCAATCAATTCTCCAACCTGGCAACTGACTTGCCGAATCGCTTTCTAGCCTGGGGCCTCATCCAACTTCCATGGAAATTCCGGATTGCGCCCAGCATTGAATTTCGGAGCGGATTTCCGTATGCCGCCACGGATGCATTCCAGAACTACGCCGGAGTTCCCAACCAGAGCAGATTCCCCAACTTCTTTTCGGCGGACGCGCGATTCTCGCGAGACTTCAAAATCAATCCGAAATATAGCGTTCGATTATCGGTCAGCAGCTTCAATCTGACAGACCATTTCAATCCCGAGGCTTTCCACAATAACGTCTCCGACCCGGCCTACGGGTTGTTCTTCGGCCAGCGTGGACGACATTTCACAGCCGATTTCGACGTGATCTTTTAGTGCACAAAAGCCGCCTTCCGGTCCTCAGGCTGGCATTGCTCACCTTCTTCGCCATGCTCGTCCACGGTTACCACCTGGGCGTAGACGATGCGGAAATCTATATACCTGGCATTAAGAAAGCAGCCGACTCGGATCTGTATCCGTTCGGTTCGCAGTTCTTCATGTCTCATGCGAACCTGTCGTTGTTCTCAAACCTGGTGGGCGATTTCACGCGGATCAGTTTGCTCCCGGTCAATTTCGTCATATTTTTCTTCCATCTCGCGGGCATTTTTCTGTTGCTCCTAGCCGCGTGGCGGCTCCTCTCCGTTTGCTTCTCGAGTGACACCACGCGTTGGGGCGGCGTTGTCCTGCTCAGCATGGTCTTGACGGTTCCCGTCGCAGGCACGGCGCTCGTGATTATGGATCCGTACCTGACAGCGCGATCCCTTTCCACGCCGTTCACCCTTCTCGCTATATCCTGCTATTTCACGGGAAAGCCAAGACAGGCGTTGATGTGGCTGTTGGCCACAGCCACCGTCCATCCCCAAATGAGCTTCTATGGCGCGGTCTTCCTGGCGTGCCTGGCATTCGCGCGACGGTACGAGTTGGCGCGCGAACGGGCCGCGCTGTCCGGGACGGCCTCCGTTTTAGCATTCGCTTTCCTCTTCGAGTTCGCGCCTGCGACTGGCGCCGCCCGCGAGGTCCTGTTCTCCCGCACTTACTTTTTTCTTACGAACTGGACGTGGTACGAATGGTTCGGCATCTTTGCTCCGCTTATGCTGGCATGGTGGTTGACCTCGCGCAACCTACGAGGAACTACGCCCGTTTTCCGGTTGGCGCTCCGGACTGTGGTGCCGTTTGGAGTACTGTTCACCGCTGCCGGCCTACTGCTGACCTTTACGCCACGATTAGAGAACTTCACCCGTCTGCAGCCGATGCGGTCTTTTCACCTGGTGTATGTGATTTTCTTCCTGATGCTGGGCGGACTGATCGCGGAGTACGCGCTCCGGTGCAAAGTGTGGCGTTGGGTCGGTTTGTTCACTCCGTTGGCGCTGTCCATGTTCTTTGTGCAGCGGAGTTCCTACGCTTCCAGTTCGCACATCGAGTGGCCCGGGGTCGCCGATCGGAATCGCTGGAACAATGCCTTCGTGTGGGTTCGCGATCACACGCCAAAAGACGCAGTGTTCGCGCTCGATCCCGATTACATGGCGCGATCCGGCGAGGACTTCCAGGGGTTTCGTGCCATCTCGGAGCGAAGCGCGCTAGCCGACAACATCAAAGATAGCGGAGCCGTTTCGCTGTTCCCGCAACTCGCCGGCGAATGGAAGAGAGAGGTGAACGCGCAGCGCGGATTGGCAAAGTTTCGGCGCGCCGACTTCGAGAATCTGGCAAGGCATTATCCCGTCACCTGGATCGTCACCAGGCGGCCAGCGCCCGCTGGAGTTACCTGCCTTTATGAAAACCAGGAGATCGCGGTATGCCGGGTTGCCGCAAACTAGTGGCACAGCGCAGCTTTGCCGCAAACTGATTCCCATGCAAGTGCGGCGTCCTCCTTTGTAGTACTGTGTCGTTGAAGTTTCAAATCAGCGGCACAAGGAGAACGCCATGCAACAGTTTATCGAAAAGTACAGGGAACAGATTCGGGGAGTGGTGAGCGGTTTTGACCGGTTGGTATTCCGTGGTTCGTTACGGAGATTGAACCAGGGATATTGGGATAGGAGTCGGCGAGTGTTTGTAGCCACAGGGATGGAAGAATACTACTGGCAAAATCAGCTTATGTTTAAGGACTATCAAGATCGTGTCAAGCAGGTGAGCGAACAATTGAATGAGCAGTCGTTAAAACCATTTCGCGACGGAAAGCTACCCGTCATATTTTTGCGCGACCCCAAAGTGGACAAAGAGCAACTGGCGCGCGAAACGGCCAAGGAGCAGGGCATCGAGAGCGTATTGGTGTGCGCAATCAGCGCCCTGGAACCGAGTCCCACCTTCGAGCACATGGGCCACAACATCATACGGCGGACGAGGCCCTCGCACGTGCTTTATCAATACCAGATCCATCCAGAGGTGGGATGCGCTTGCGCACGTGCCGTGGATGCACGCACGAATCCAGACTTGGTTTCCGTTCAACACGGCACGTGCGCAAGCGCATTCAGATCGCCATGAATGGGCGGGAATGGCTGTCCCGGCAGATGGACAAAGCAGGGCTGAAATACCGCAAGCAAGGCAACTGCTTCGTCTGGATCGAGGACTATAGGCAGGCCCAGAAGCTACTGGACGGGCAGTTGGAAACCGCGTGGGCGCAACTCCTGGAAGGGTTCGCCGAGCAGTTGAATCCGATCCAACAGAGCATCTTCGAACGTTACCCGGCCAGCTATTACTGGACCAGTTACCAGAGTGAGTGGGCCACGGACATGGTGTTCAAAGAAGCGGATTTCCTGAAGCGGCTGATGCCGTTGCTGGTGCGGCATTCCGTGCTGAGTTTTTGGTGTGCGGATGTGATGCGCTACTTCGGCCGGAAGGTAAATCAGACGGGAGTGATTCCAGCATCCTTCAGCGGAACACTACAAGCCGACCTGAAGCGGCGGCAGGAAGGAGAGCGGGTCAAGTACCGGATGAATGCGCTTGCGCACGTGCCGTGGCAACTCGACCAAGTTTTACGACCAGGCGTACAGCGAGATGGGCAGTGTGCTGCGAGCCGAAACTACCATCGCTACAGTGCAAGACTTCCGTGTCTTTCGGCCCAAAGAAGGGGGTCCGGAAGAGGATCTCCAGTGGCGGTCCCTGCGGAAAGGAATTGCCGACATTCATCGCCGGGCGGAAGTATCACAAAAAAGCAACGAGCGATTGCTGAATGGCTTGGCGAATGTGGACGACAGCCGGAGTGTGGAGGAGCTGACAGCGGCCATTCAGTCTCGCACCAGTTGGGGAGGCCGGAAGGTGCGAGGCTTACGTCCCTGGGCCGAAGATAAGGCACTGTTCACAGCGGTCAATCACGGTGAATTTTTGATCAACGGCTTCCGCAATCGTGACATTCAGAACTTCTGTTTGGCGCCGAAGCTGAGTCTTCCGCCGAGCGCAAACGACGTTCTGCCGCGATCAGCCGGAGACTCCGATTACTGAGGGCCCACGGCATTATCCAGAAGGTGCCCCGCACCCATCGTTATCAAGTCACCGATACCGGACGCGCCATCCTCGTAGCAGTTCTCACCACCGCCAGGACCAGCGTCCACCAATTG